>NZ_JANKBY010000175.1:0-7495 GCF_024621905.1 Terrisporobacter muris | reverse complement strand
CGATCTAAAAACTACTAAGCCATAACTTAGTAGTTCCTTATCCTCATTTTCGAGGGTTTCAATGGTGGAGATGATCCAAATCGAACCCCTATAGCACTATTTTATTATAATAATCACACCTCAAAAATTCCAAACTGTCAAAAATCTAAGCTTATTACTTTAATAACTTATAAATTCTAAACTATCTAAATCAGAAAAGAGCTTTTAATGTGTTTACACCAAAGTGCACAACCATCCAAGCTCTTTTCATAATTATATATTCTTAATATTTATTTACCCTTCAACAGACATAGGATTGTAATTCTTTCTTGGAATTACACGCAATACAATACTTTCTGGATCAATCTGTAATTCAATTTTGTCACTCTTTAGTTCAGGAATTTCTCCAACAGTTAAAACAGTCCCTACCTTCATTCTATCAGCATCAATAGTTATAGTATCAATCATATCTTCAGGTAGAGAAGCATATGGGATTTCAAGATGTATTTTTTCTAGTATCCCTGCTACTTTATCATCATTGATAATAATTATATGAATTAAGCTGTTAACCTTTTCATCTTCAGTTAAAGCTTGAAAACTGATGTGTAAAATTTCATTGTTAACTGGATTCAATGATTTTTCCTTAATTTGTACTGGTATTGTTTTCCCATCGATATTCATCATCACCTTACTACCTTCACGTTTTAGGCGAATCAATTTGCGTGCAACGACTTCTTCCATTTGAATAGATATTGATTCTGGCAAAAAGCTACCAAACACATCTCCAGGAACCATCCCGAGTCGTCTCATTTTTTTTGCCTTTACATTAAAATCACGTTTTTGAACATTAATAGTTTCCATTTTGTTTCCTCCTAATTGTTTTATAATATATGCTTAATTGCAGCGTCTTGCGTTGCAAAGAAACAGGCCATAGAAATGATGCTTTTATTGCTGATAGTCACAGCTTACCTACAATTTTCTTTATATAGTGCATTATTACTTTACATAACTTATAATTTTACTTTTTTACTACTCAAATGTATTACTAATACTTTAGTGTAAATGTTTTCAACAAGCGTAAGCGTATCATAATTTCCTAATATGTAAAAAAGAAGAGCTTTTATACAACGCAATAAGCGCAATACCAAAAGCCCTTCTTTAAAGACGGTTCTTTTTTTTATTAAAAATTTTATTTTTAATTTACAGTTAAGTATAGTGTATAGTACTTCCCCTTAAAAAGCAAGGGGGCATTTTCCCTTTTGTCTACCCTTGTTCGAAAATATGTATAAACTATCAGGTCATATTATAATTAAATAACATGTTTCACACAATTTTCTTAACACACATAATTGTATTTAAAAAAAAATTAAAAGAACATTATTATTATTATTTGAAAAAAATGTAAAAATATATTATCCTAATTTAGGGTCTTATCTCTATAATATAAAAGACAAAGTATATTATTAAAAACAATTGGAGGAGTAAATGTACAAAAAATCAATAACACTAATATTAGCAATAGCCGCACTTATATTATTAATAGGTTGCTCAAAACAACCACAAAAAGAAACACCTAAGGAAGAAAAAACAAAAGTAGAAAAAATAGTTAAAAAGGGAGACAAATTAGAAGAAAACTTAAATGAAAAATACATACATATAGTAGAAAATCAAAATGACACAGGAACAATTTACTATTTTAAAAACAATGAAATAATATTATTATACGGATATCATGCAGACTCATATAAAATAGAAGATAGAAAATCAGATAATAATCTAATATATAACCTTTCATCTAAAGAATTTGGAAATCCAAACAATACAATAAATTCTTTTTTACATTTAAGTCAAAATGAAGATGAAACCCTAAACATGATGTGGAATTGTGAAAATGGCAATTGTTTTGAGAAGAATAATCTAAAGTTATTGACTGCTGAAGAATGTGTACAGTCAATAGTATCATCATATCCATCATACAAACATGATAGAAATTGGGAAGAATTTGGATTAACACAGGAGCTATTCAACCAAGCATATGATGAAATACAGGAAGAGGAATTATCTAAGCAAATAACTGAAGAAGAAGCACTTGAACTGTGCAAAGAAAAGGTGAAAGATGTTTGGGATGCAGATTCTTTGACTTTGGGTACAGACGATTCTGGACTAGACAAAGTTATAGAACTTAATGGACATAAATATTATGGCATCTACTATATAAACGATGGTATGGCAGGAGATTTCAGATTTTGTGTAAATGCTTCAACAGGAGAAGTATTTTTCCAAAGCTCGGCTGATTTGCAGTCTTTAACAGCTATAGATGAATATTTACAAGAATTTAATTAAAATCTGTTAAAATTTTATTTCATAAAATAAAAAAGCTTTTCATAATAACATAAAATTATTATGGAAAGCTTTTTTATGGGTTGCTTAATTTTTATTTATTTGTTCTTGTGTTGCTGTTTCAATACAGAATTTAGAGTATTTAACCAGACCTATTGGAACTGCTATTATACCAATTATAATATCTAATAGAACTCCTATATTTTTTATGCTTCTAAAACAACCCTTGATGTCTTCATTTTTATCTTTTTCTAATCATAGGTATTTAGCAAGTTTAATTGTTAAATATCTACCACCTATTAAAACAACAAATGGTAGGAATACTATTGATACTATAAATATAAATATATATTTAATCCATTTTGACAATATTTTATTCTCCTTTAATATTTTTATTTAAAGCAATTAACTTTGCTTATATCATCTGGTTTCTAAGGAGTAAATTATACATTCCGTTATTGTAATAAATGTACAAGATATAACTACAATGTATATAATTTCGAATCCTACATAATTGTTTTTCTCTATGTATCTGTAATACTCATTCCAATAGCTTAATATTACACATTCACTTAATTTAATAAAATCTTTTACATTAATCTTTCTTAATATTTATTACTGAATTAAATAAGTTATCTAAGCAGATTTTGTCACTAATTTGATTTATTTGTAATATACTATTATATCCTAGCATTGTATACTGGGATATAATAATCAAAATAATAAAACATGTCATCAAATAGTTGTGATAAAGATGATTGCACAAAATGTTGCTGTACTGGACCAACTGGAACTACTGTTAACGCTATTAATACTTCTTTATCAATTTCAGTAACACCGCAAACAAGGATATTACTAGTTTATTCTGTTACTACATCTGGATTAAGTTTAGCAACTGCTGTTGCTGGTTATGCCAGCACTGGAATAACTATCAATTAACTTCCATAAGTATATTATGAGGAGGTCTATATGATAAGCATAAGTCTTTGTATGATAGTAAAAGATGAAGAGTTAGTAATAGGAAGATGCCTTGATTCTGTAAAAGATTTAGTAGATGAAATTATTATAGTAGATACAGGTTCAACAGATAAAACTAAAGATATAGCAATGATGTACACTGATAATCTTTATGATTTTGAATGGATAAATGATTTTTCAGCTGCTAGAAATTTTTCCTTCTCCAAAGCAAGAAAAGACTATATTTTATGGCTTGATGCGGATGATATATTATTAAATGAAGATAAAATAAAATTTCAACAATTAAAAGAAACTCTTGATAATAAAATTGATATGGTAATTATGAAATATAATGTTACCTTTGATAAAAATAACAAACCCTCATTTTCATATAATCGAGAAAGATTACTAAAAAGGACCATGGGTTATTTATGGTGTGGCCAAGTGCATGAAGCCATAGCTCACTCTGGAAATATTCTTTATTCTGATGTAGCCATAAGTCATAAAAAAATTAAGGCTACTCCTTTAGATAGAAATCTAAAAATTTATGAAACCATGATTTTAAATGGAAAGAAATTAGACCCACGAGAAGAGTTTTATTATGCTCGTGAATTGATGGATAACAATAGATTAGATGATGCTATTGAAAAATTTACTCTATTTATCGACTCTCCTGAAGGATGAATAGAAAATAAAATTAGTGCGTGTAAAAATTTAGCTGAATGTTTTTTTAGACAAAATAAAAATATAGCTGGACTAAAAGCATTACTAAGAAGTTTTCAATTTGATGAACCAAGAGCAGAAATATGCTGCGATATAGGCTACTATTTCTTTGTATTAGAAGAATACTCAAAATCCATATTTTGGTATAAACTAGCTCTTACACGAAATCTAGATCCTACCTCTGGTGCCTTTCAGCTAATAGACTGCTATGATTATATACCTTGCATGCAACTATGTGTATGCTACGATAAAATTGGCGATAAACAAAAAGCTTATGAATATAATGAAAAAGCTGGTTTAGTTAAACCATATGATGAAAGCTATTTGTATAACAAAGATTATTTTAATAATTATTTTAATGCTGAAAAATCTTAGATTTAAAATATAATTTTGACAAAAGAAAAGCTGTCAAAATAAATGAGCTATTGTAAATATCCCATTTACAATAGCTCTTTTTTTCTAATTTTTTATTTTTCTTAATTAAAGAAATTGTATTTAGGTTAAACTATACACTCTACTAAGCCTAGATTACAATTGAATAAAATTTATCGTATACTTATAACATAAGTCAGATCGAGAAATAAGGCATAGAAATGTTAAATAAGAATTTCAAAAAAATAGATTTAAACAATTGGGATAGATCTCAATGCTTTTATTACTTTACAAAGATGATAATACCATGGCTAAAACTGAAATTCACCCACAAAATAACTTTATGATAGGTATGTTACCATGGATATAGTTTAATAGTTATACTCCCGTTCCATTTGCACCAATGACTACTTCCTCTCCTATACTTCAAGGTGGTAAGTTCTTTAGTTCTTCATTAAATCATCACAAAAAGCTGCCACATCACTACCAGTAACTTCTAGCACTTCTTTACTTAAGGCTGCTCCCTCTTCAAAAAAATCAACAATTCCTAAAAGTAAGTCCATACTATCTTTTGCTTCAACAGTCCCCACTTTAAAAATATATTTTTGAATTTCTTTATAAACTATTTGATAATCTTTTGGTAGAGCTTTAACACGAGCCATATGTGCTTTCCACTCTTTCTTCTCTTCTATGATTTCTTTTATATTCATCTTATACTCCTATTTACCTAATTTTTTAGCTATATTATTATTTAGCTGCTTGCGCCACTTGTCACGGAAAGAGTTTGATCCTTCTTCTCCTACTAATTCTGCACAAAAACTTTTTATATCATTACCTAAAGCATCTTTCACATTCTGCCCATTTTCCACCCATTCTTCCAGCATATCAAGAACACTATTTAAAATCGGCATAAGATTTCGACCTGTAAAATCTCCATACATAAAAAGATTAGTATTTATTTCATCCCATGCATTTTGATAATCAGCTGGTAGTTTGCTTACTCTCAATTCAAAAGCTTTAAATTCTTTAGTCATATCACTTCCTGTGGTTTTTTCCCAAAAATTCATTATTCCATCTCCTTTAATTTATTAATTCTTGTAGAAACAAATTCCCATTTTGCCCAAAACTTCTTTAGCTCTTCACGTCCTGCATCATTAAGAGTAAAAAACTTTCTTGGAGGTCCCATATCAGATGGCCTTTTTGTATTTTCAACTAATTTATTTTTTTCAAGCCTTACTAATATTGTATAAACTGTTCCATCTACAACATCAGTAAATCCTAAGGCATTAAGTTTTTTTGTAATTTCATATCCATATGTTTCTTCATGACTAATTATCTCAAGAACACAACCTTCCAATACACCTTTTAACATTTCTGTAATATTTTCTATTTTAATCACCTCTTTACTATGTAGTAATACTGGTATTTAGTATTACTTACTACCACTATATAGTATCACTAGATAGCAGTGATGTCAATGCTGATATATAATTAAAAAAAGAAGTGCAATCAATACACTTCTTTAACTAAAAATCACAACCATATAATTTATATTAAAATTAAGAACCACTTATAGAGCTTAATTTCTATGACAATTCTATTATTGCATTTATCTTGTCTTCACTTTTTGCTGTAATAATATGCTTATTGCCCTGCTCTTCATAATAACAAACAACCTTTTCACCATAGAGTATTTCTTTTTTGTATACTATTCTTATATTATCAAAAACCTTATTCTTATAAACATCCTCTGGTAAAATTTCATATGCCATATCTAAGTAATTTAAATTATGCATATGTTCATTTATATCAATGTCCCTTCTTTGAATATAATAGTCCTTTTTAAAAAGATAATTTTCACATTCAATATCTTCTATTTGTTCTGGAAACACACTTTTATCTGTTTCTGATTCATATAAATCTGCAATATCTGCTGTAAGCTTCACTGGTCTTTTCCTATCTGTATCAATCAATATCCATCTAGATGTTCCAATTGCAATAATATTGCCTTCTTTGTCCTTAAGCTGAAAATCACGATATGCATATAGCCTCTCTACTTTTCTTGACCATGTTTCTGCTTTTATATCATCATTATATTTAGGTCTTTTTATGACCTTCATCTTCCAATCCAAAAGTATCCATACTCTCTTTTTAGTTTCTATATCTAAAACTCCATAGCCTACAGATGCACTATGAAGCCCTGCTACGTCTTCCATTATTGCAAGAAGTGCTTTATTAGTTGCTTCATTTTTTATTCCTATATCTTCTAAACCAATTTTATAGTTGTTGCAGTATATCATAAGTATTTACCTTTCTGTTTAATATAATTATTTTTAGCTTAATACCTTTATTTTTAAATTATTTTAAATATAACCACTTACTAATATAGTTAATCTTACTTACAAATTATAATATTTATATTATGGGATATACAACCTTAAATTCTTCACAAACCACAAGCATATTTTCTGTAAACTCTTCACCAATTTCTTTTAGTTCCATAGAGAAAACTTCAGAATGACATTTTCTCCAAGATGCTAACGTACGATCAAACTCCCCTTCTTTCCATGCATGTTGCTCATTTACTTGGTTGAATGGTATTGTATATACTTTTATTGTTTCTGTGATGCAAACAGCTTCCCCTTTTGTATTTAATATTAAATTATATCCTCTAACTGGTGGCAATGGAGCCTTTTCAAAAACATAACAAGGATACGCACTAGATGTTGCAGTTTTTATTCCCTTAAGTACTAAATCAGCCAAAATATCTGGCATTTCAGGTGTATTTCCACCAAATTGCCAGGCATCATATTTTTCTGCAGTTTTATTAATTTTATTATATTTATTCCACATTTCTATTTCAGTCATTTTATTTTCCCCTCCCATTTTATATAACACTACCAATAACCCCCTATTTTTCTATAATGTTATAGATATAGTTCTTACTTTGCAACATTTAAACACTAAAATGAGTATAAACTATATTTAAATTTGAGATGCGTAATAAAAGGAAAGGATTATTTGAAAGGTCTACATATTTTAAAATTGTTTGTTTATAATTAAATAATAAGTAAAAATATTAAAAAGATTACAGTAGCTAAAATCATAATAAAAGAAAGTATCA
>NZ_JANKBY010000174.1:0-7518 GCF_024621905.1 Terrisporobacter muris | reverse complement strand
TTTTTACTTCGTTTTATTGACGAAGCACTCATAGTTGAATGCTTTATGGCAACAAGAAACATTCGACTTGGGGGGGCAATGAGTACCCTACAAGTTATTAAAAATTTAAAAGATAAAAGGAGAGTTATAAGAACTTTTATGTTTTTGTAATACCTGTGGCAGAAAGTTTGGACATGAAAAAAGCAGCAAAAGCAGCGGGGGAAAAGAATGTGGAGATGATTCATGTTAAAGATATTAATAAAGTAACAGGATATATTAGGGGAGGATGTTCTCCTGTGGGAATGAAAAAATTATATCCTACTTTTGTACATGAAAGTGGACAGGGTTTAGAAGTGATAATTGTAAGTGGTGGAAAAATAGGATTTCAAATTGAGTTAAATCCTGAAGACTTACAGAAGATAATAAATTTTAAATATGCAGATATTATAAAGTAAGGCATACCTTTGGTATGCCTTAGAATCTTTTTGTTCTATAAAATCTATAAAGAAAATCTTTTTCTAAAGACTTGCTTAAGGTAGCAGTTTCATCGAAATTAATAAATCTAATCTCAAGAGAAGATTTATTAATAGGTATAACCTTGTGAATTAATTTCAGATTAACTATGTACTGTTTATGAGTAGTGAAAAAATTAGGAGGTAATCTTTTAGATAAATCATCAAAATTCTCGTAGAATTTTATAACATCGTGATTTCTAGTATATAAATTGATAGCTCTAGAATTTTTTTCAAACATAACAATATCATCAAAATTAATCATATGAACTTGTTTTCTTATTTTATAAACAAACAAAGTATCTTCAATAAAATTAGTTTTAGCCAGTTTATGAGAATTAATATGATCTATGGCAATATTTAATGAATCTAAAATCTTCTCACTGGTAAAAGGCTTTACTATAAAATCAACAGGATGAACTTTGAAACTTTCTAAGCTATAATCAGCAAATCCTGTCACAAAGATGATATGAACATCTTCGTCTATTTTTTTTATTTCCTTAGCGCAATCAATTCCATTTTTATGAGGCATATCTATATCTATTATAAGTAAATCTATTTTTTCTGTTTTAATAAACTCAATAGCATCTATACCATTCTTTACTTTTTTTACATAGTCTACATATCCAGAATCTTTTATTATATTTTCTATATCATCTCTTACAGCTTTATCATCATCGCATATCAAAACTTTTATCATTAGAATTATCTCCCCCCCCCTTAGTAATATTTCGGTATTAAAATTGTAAATTCAGTCAAGAACTCATCACTACTTGCAAAAATGTGATAACCATATTTATCTAGAATATTTTTAACAAGATAAAGTCCATAACCTCTGTTATCGCCATCTTTAGTAGAGAATCCTTCTTCAAATATGCTTTCAGTATTGTAAATTTGTGGTCCGTTATTTTTTATAGATATAACATACTGAAACTCATCTTCGTAAACAAAGAGTTTTATATATTTATTGTCCTTATTGATAGTAGATAAAGAGTCAATAGCGTTATCAATTATATTTAAAAGTACAGAGCTCATATCGCTTGGCTCAATAACTAAATTATCAATAAAGTCCTGAATATAAACATCAAAGTTAATATTCTTCATAAGACATTCTTCGTACTTTAGTGAAGCTATGGCATCTAAATAAGAGACTTTTCCATATCTAGAAGTCTTAGACCTAAAACTATTAGATATGTTTGTGATGTAGTCTTTTGCATCATTGCTTAAATTATTATTAAGCAGAGAATAAACAACTTGCAAATGTTTAAGATAATCATGTTTTTGACTTCTAAGCTTGGCAATAATATTGTCTTTATGTTCTATTTTATTATTCAATTTATTTAATTCAGATTTGTACTCATATTTCATATTAAGTACTTTTGAAAAGCCATAGCCAATAAATAGGCATAGAAGCATGACTATTATTGCACATAGGGATATGATGACACCTTTTATCAATAATTTATTATGCAAGCTATTTAGCGTAAAAATAAATATATTATATATTATCAGAAATAACATTATTGATATAAATAAGCTAAGTAAATTTCTTTTTCCTAGGTCCATTTTATTATAAAACTCATATCTATATAAAATCAGATTAATTCCTACGAAAAATACTAAAATACTTATGGGAAATATAAAAATATTATACATATTTGACTCCTTAGTTTTCCATTTATAATAGAAGTATATCATTTATAAAAAAATATGTAAAAAGTTGAAAATTACATAAATAAACTGAAAACTTGTATATAAACTCATGAAAATATACAAACAACTATAATAAATTTGTAAAAACGTGATTTGATAGAATTATTTTTCACAGATATAATGAACTTATTCAAGCGAAGGGAAGTGAAATAAATGAAAGAAGATTTTAATATAGTAATCAAATATATAAAAAGTTTTAAATCAAGATCAATAGCAATAATGCTTAGTATAATTTTAGGGACATCACTTATTGTGGGGGTAGGTACTTTATCAAGGAGTGCACAACAAGCAGATGTGAATAGAACTAAAAGGGAAATGGGAACTTATCATGTTTACTATAAAGATATAGATAAGAATCAGTTGAAAATAGTTAAAGAGGGAAAGGATATAAAGAATATTGGCATAACTTCTTACTATGCATCTACTGATGTGAATGAAAAGTTACCAATTAATATACTTTATGCCGATAACAATTATTTAAATGATGAATCGGCAATTATAGAAGGTAGATTACCAAAAGGAAAAAATGAAGTAGTCTTAGAAGCATGGATACTAAATAGTATGGGATTGAAGCCTGAAGTTGGACAGGAATTAACTTTTAAACTTTATAACCAAGATAAAACTGAGACTTTTAAAGTTGTGGGAATTCTAAAGGATAGATATAAAGATAAAGTTGTTGGAAGATGCGAAATGTTTTTACATCTTGATGAGAATAAGGTTAGTCAATTTACTGCCAATGTGGAGTTTGATGAAGGAAGTCCCATCAGTAGTGATATAGAATCTATTGCAAATACAGCAAACATAGATTTGAAAGAGCAGGTTGGAGTAAATAAATCTCTGGTACAAGCAGTAGAAGATAACGGTGGAATAGATATGGCTAGTAAAAGTACAGCTATTGCAATGAGTATATTTGCAGGTCTTGTAATTTATAGTATTTACTCCATATCTGTATACCAAAGGATTAGGGATTATGGAATGCTAAGGGCTGTAGGTGCAACTAATTTTAGAGTATTTAGACTTATGGTTTATGAGTTATTAATTATTGCGATAGTATCATTGCCAATTGGAATGCTTCTTGGTATGGGTGGGGCCCAGTTATTCAATAAGTTTGGTGGAAATATAACTGTTGAAGGTAAGTTAGAATCAACACCTTTTGTTATACCAACAGAAGTGATTTTATTATCCGTATCATGTACTTTAGTGGTCATATTAATTATTAGTATATTTACTTATTTTAAAATAAAAAGAATTTCTCCTATTGAAGCTATAAAAGGTAATTTTGGGGCAGAGAGTAAGGTTAAGAAAAGTAATTTTATAATAGCTAAAATAAGTAATCATATATCATCAACAAAAGCAATTTCCATGAAGAATATATTTAGAAATAAAAAAGCTTTTATTTTAATAATGCTATCAATGAGCATAGGTGGCGTATTAGTAATCAGAAACAATTACTCTTATACAATATCTGATACTATGTATGAACAGCAAGCAAAGGGAATGTATTTAAATGGTGATTTTATCATGCAAGTAAACTCTGCCAATGATGAAAGAGTTGGTTTAAGTGATGAAGATATAAAGGAAATTAGAAATACTGAGGGAATAAATGAAGTAAAAACAGCTAGAATTTTACAAAGTAGATTAGTTTTACCTAAAAAAGACCTATTAGAGAAGGATTTTAATAAACAACTCGATTCAGAAGTATATGTAAGAGATGTATTAAATGGAAGTTTAATAGATGACAAAAAAAATGACGCTTATTTAATGAAACAAAAGTTAAAAGGATATAATGATGAGATGTTAAAATCTCTAAAGGATTATTTAGTAAGTGGAAAAATTGATATAGAAAAGATGAAAAAAGAAAATTTAGCAGTAGTATATATGCCTTATATATATGATGATAACGGTATGAAAAGCAAGGTCTTAGGAGGAAATACGGGGACACCTCTTGCTAACATAAAAGTGGGAGATACGGTTACAGTTAAATATCCTAAAGGTAAAATAGAAGATACTCAGAAGTATTGGCAAGGAAAAGATAATTATGACTATGAAGATCATACTTTTAGAGTAGGAGCTATAGTTAATTATCCTTATGCAGATGATAATATGTATACTGGTGATGATGGAATAGATGTTATAGTAAGTGATCAGTATTTAAATAGAATAATGGGTAACAGTAATTATGATGTTGTATATGCAAATATGGACAACAATGCGAATCATAATATGATAAATGAAAAACTAGGTGAAATTGGAAGTAAGGTGCCTGGAACAATAACTACAGATATGACTGAAGATAAAGCCATGAATGAGCGAAGTCTTAAGCAAAAAAAGCTTTTGGATTTTGGTGTAGTAGCAATTATGTTTGCCATAAGTGTATTTAATATAATTAACAATGTAAGTTATAACTTAACTTCGAGAACTAGTGAGTTTGGTATGCTTAGAGCTATAGGAATAAGTGACAAAGATTTCAGAAAAATGATAACTTCTGAAGGATTATTTTACGGAGTGATTTCCAGTGCAATAGTAGTAGTAGCTTCTTTATTAATGCAAATAAGAATGTATAAAACATTTGGATTTGAAACTTATGGTATGGAGTTTGAAGTAAATTATATGATTTATATATTGATTGTTTTAGTAAATATTGCAGTTGGATTGTTAGCAACTTATTTACCCGCTAGAAAAATAAAAGAAAGTAGCATAGTGGAAGCTATAAATATTATAGAATAGAGGAATTGTTATGGTGATATTAGAAACTATTAATTTAGGTAAAATATATGGAAAAAAACAAACAAAAGTAAATGCTTTAAATGATGTTAATTTAAAAATAAATAAAGGTGAATTTGTGGCAATAGTAGGACCAAGTGGAAGTGGAAAAAGTACTTTTTTACATCTAATAGGAGGACTTGAGCGACCAAGTAACGGAACTATAAAAGTTGATGGAAAAGATATATGTTGTTTATCTGATAAAGAGTTAGCTAAATATAGAAGACAGAAAGTTGGTTTTGTATTTCAACAGTATAACTTAATACCAGTTCTTAATGTAAAAGAAAATATAGAATTGCCATTAAAATTAGACAATGTAAAAATAGATAAAAATTATATAGAAGATCTTATGAAATTGCTTGGAATTGAAGGAAGAAAGGGTCATCTACCAAACCAGCTATCAGGTGGTCAACAGCAACGTGTTGCCATAGCTAGGGCACTTGCTGCTAAACCAAGCATAATACTAGCAGATGAACCTACGGGAAACTTAGATAGCAAGACTACGGAAGAAGTTATGGATTTGATGAAAAAATCCATAAAAAAATATAATCAAACCTTAATTATGATAACTCATAATAATGAAATAGCAAAAAAAGCAGATAGAGTTTTATTAATAATAGATGGAAAATTAAAAGATTTAAATCAAGAGGAAAGATAAATTTAATAGTTTTTTTAGAGTTATGAATAATAATTTATAACTCTTTTTTTATGATAGTATGAAAATATAATATTTATAATAAAAATTTAAAAAAATGATAGAAATTGATATAGATTATCGTATTAGTTATTGTAAAAGCTTTTACATATATAAGGAGGAGACAAATTTGCAAGATGAATTAATGATTAAGTATATAAAAAAGAAAAAAGAAAATGGCATGGAGCTTTTGATAGATAATTATAGAGGAATCATAACTGCTGTAGTAAGAAGGCACCTAGGTGTGTTAATAAACTATGAAGAGGAATGCGTAGACGATATATTGTTATCTATTTGGGATAATATAACAAAATTTGATGATAGCAAAAATAGCTTTAAAAATTGGATATGTGCAGTATCTAAATATAAAGCAATAGACTACAAGAAAAAGTATTTATCAAAAGTTGAATATATGGATATTAGCGAAGAGATTTACTATATAGACCAAGAATTATTGAAATCTGAAATAGAAGAAGAAGTGAATGATATATTAAGTCATTTAAATGAAAATGATAGAAAATTATTTAAACAGCATTATTTGAATGGGGAAACTTTAGAAGAAATTGCTGTAAAAAATAATACAAAAATATCAAATTTATATAACCGGTTATCAAGAGGGCGAAAAAAAATAAGAAAAAGTATGATGAGATAAGGGAGGAAAATAATGAAGGATAAGTTTGAAATATTAAATGATGTAAAAATAGACATTGATGAATATAAAGAGATTAAATTTGATGATAATGATGAGATAAAAAGTAGAATGAAATCAAAGATAAAATGTAGAAAATTAAATTATAAAAAAACAATAGTAGCAGCATCTTTAGTAGCTATATTAGGTTGTGGGGTAGTATCAAATGAGACTGTGTGGGCAAATGTGGAAAAAATGTGGTACACAATGCAAAGAATATTAGATTTCAAAAATGAAGAAGTTACAAATTATAAATATGAAATAAATAAGAGTGTAGAAAGTAAAGATATAAAAGTAACATATAAGAATTTGATGATTGATGATGGAAATTTAATAGTTGAAATGGATATAGATGATAGCAAGTTTAATCCACTTGAAGACTTTACACAAAAGCAACAAAAAGAGTGGTATGTAGATAAATGGGGGAATAGAGAAACATTTGTTAGTTTGGGAAATATAGAGGCTTATGTAGATAAAGAAAAACTTCCTATGGTACATGCAGGACAAGCTGATTACGAGAATAAAAAAAGAGATTCAAAAGGAGTAACTAGTGTTGTTTCTATTATTCCTTTAAATGAAATAGAAGAAGATTTTAATATTATAAAAGTAGGAAAAGACAAATTTCCATATACAATAGATAAAGATAAAACATATAATATAACATTGAATGCAAAGAAAATACATTTATCAGCCGAGATGGAAGAAGGAGAAAAAGTAAGTTATGGTGGTGCAATAAGAAGTAATTGGAGTGTAGATATACCTATAAAAGGTGAAGATTTAATAAAAGCTAGAGTTAAATATGAGGAGTATAAAATAGATAAAAATATAAAGTTCGATATAGAAGGAATAGAAAAAGAGCTTCATATTGGCAGTCTTTATGTATCACCGATTTATATAAAGCTTAAATTTACTACTGATATAGATGGTTATACTGTGGGAGAGAATCAACATCTTAAAATTAAATTAGAGAATGAAAATGGAAAAGAGTATCAAAATGATTCTCAGACTCCTAAGTTTAATGATGAAAAACAAAGCTGTGAAGTAGAAGTAGAATATAAAAATATTTTTAAAAATAGTAAAAAATTAAAAATTACACCTATAATCACAGAATTTAACAGTAACAAAGTAATAGAGGAAGAATCAATAATAATTAATTTAAAGTAAGTATA
>NZ_JANKBY010000173.1:0-7522 GCF_024621905.1 Terrisporobacter muris | reverse complement strand
CTTTTCCAAAGGTGTAATAATGAAAGTTGGTGGAGATATATTTCCATCAAAATTACCAGATACATATATGGTTGAATTAGAATATAAAGGAAGTAAGTATGAAATAAATGACAAAGAAATATTTAACTTATATAATATAGGTCAGAATATCAAGTTAAAGTTAGTCGAGAGTTTAGATGAAAATAAAAATATTGTAAAGTATGATTTATTTAAGTTAAAATAAGTTCGCAAAATTAATATAATACGAAGTAAGGTTACTTTTTATATCATATAGATAAATAGTATTTTGTAGGAAGGATAGACCAAATGGATTGGTTAAATATATATGGATTAATTACTATGATAATAATTATGGTACCTAATATTATATTTGCTATTAAAGAGAAAAGTTTCGAAAGTAAATATAATAATAAGATAGTTGAGTTTATTGAGCAAATAGGAAGATTTGGGTCAATGGGTTTGATGATTTTCAACATACCATTATTAGATTATGGATATTTCCTTCCTAATGGAAAAGTTTTATATGTGTTTTTAAGTGCTATACTATCAATACTATATTGTATTGTATGGTTTTTATATTTTAGAAAGGCATCAATTAAAAAAGCAATGTTACTTGCTATTATTCCAACGATATTATTCCTATCAAGTGGAATAATACAAGGAAGAATATTATTAATCATATCATCAATACTTTTTGGTATAACACATATTATTATTACCTACTATAACAATATATAATTTCCGATTGAGTAGATTTTGTGAACAATCTTAATATAATGAGAATAAAAAGTAGGAGTTATACAAAGCTATGTAACTCCTACTTTTTTATTATTCAATATTTTTACAAAAATTAAAATTATAAGTTGACAATTATAGTTGTCATTTCATATAATTAATTATGACAAGTATAATTGTCATAATGACAATGAAAATGGTCAGGAGGGAAAGTATGAGGTTAGAGGTAAAGGAATTAAGAAAAAGTTTCTCTGAAAAAGAAGTACTACATGGGATATCTTTTTGCGTTGAAAGTGGTAAGGCACTTGGATTATTGGGGCGAAATGGAGCAGGAAAAACTACAACAATTCGTATATTAATGGATGTGTTTAAAGCTAATTCAGGTGAAATATTAATAGATGGGAAAAAATTTGAACCAAGAAAATATCAGATAGGATATTTACCAGAAGAAAGAGGTTTATACCCTAAAAAGAAAGTTACAGAACAAATAGTTTACTTAGCACAGTTAAGAGGAATACCAGCTAAGAAGGCAAAAGAAAGCACAAAACTATGGCTTAAAAAATTAGGTATAGAGGAATATGCAGACAAAGTACTAGATAGTTTATCAAAAGGAAATCAGCAAAAGGTTCAATTGGCACAAACTTTAGTCTGTGATCCAGAAATAGTTATACTTGATGAACCATTTAGTGGATTAGATCCAGTAAATGCACAAATACTTAAAGATACTGTGAGAGAATTAATAAGTCAAAATAAATTAGTTATATTCTCAAGCCATCAAATGAGCTATGTTGAAGAATTTTGTGAAGAAATAGCCATAATAAATAAAGGTGAGATAGTACTTAGTGGAAATCTTAAAGAAATAAAAAAAGAATTTGGAAACAATAGATTAATATTAAGCGCAAATAACTTAACATCAGATGATTTAAAATCTATATGTGAAGAGAAATTTAATAATTTAGTAATTGTAAATGAAGTTAAAAAAGATTGCCTAATATTGGAACTACTAGATAATACAACTAAAAACCAACTTTTAGAAAATATATTAAAAGAAAACATAGATATAGAGAAGTTTTCTATGTATGAACCAGATTTAACAGATATATTTGTAAAGAAAGTAGGTGAAGAATAATGAAACAATTTCTTGTTGTATTAAAATTTGAGCTTTCTAATTATTTTAGAAAAAAATCATTTGTAGTAAGTACCATAATAATTGCAGCATTAATGGTAGTTGGTTTATCTTTGCCAAACTTTATAGATATGTCAAGCATATTACCAGGATTAGCTAAAAGCGAAACTAAAGTAGAAGAGGTTGAGAAAGAAGATATAATTAATTTGGCAATACATGATGAAAAAAATATTATATCTAATAAAGATGTATTAAAAGCTTATTTTCCAAATTCAAATTGGAAAGTAGTAAAAAACCAAGATGAATTAAATAAATTAGTTGAAAATCAAGACGTAGAAGCAGGATTTGATATAAAAAGTTCAACACAATACAGTTATGTTGTTCAAAATACTAAGTTTGATGATGAAAATAAAACAATATTTGATGAACTTTTAAAAAGAATTTATAGAGAAAAACAAATTACTAGTGAAGGAATAGATTTCAATAAGGTAGATAATGTTTATAATACTCAAATAGTTTCTGATGTTGAAGTATTAGGTAAAGATAGTGTAAATAATTATTTCTACGCATACATACTAATTTTTGTTGTATATATGATGATTATAATGTATGGTCAATTAATTGCTGTATCAATAACTTCAGAAAAAAGTAATAGAGCAATAGAAGTATTAGTTACAAGCACAAATACAAATAATTTAATCTTTGGTAAAGTAATTGCAGGTGCAATAGCAAGTATAGCACAAGTTGGAGTGATAATGTCAGCAGCACTTATTGCATATAAGGTAAATAGTGAAGCATGGAATGGAATGTTAGATAGTGTATTTAAAATTCCTTCAGAATTAATAATTACATTTGCCATATTTGGAATATTAGGTTACTTATTCTATTCATTTATATTTGGAGCTTTAGGAGCTTTAGTATCAAAAACAGAAGAGATATCAACAAGTGTTGGACCTATAATGATGATATTTGTTGTAGTATTTTTTATCAGCATATTTGGATTGACTAATGGAGATAGTGTATTGTTGAAGGTTTGTTCATATATACCATTTGCATCTCCAATGACTATGATAGTAAGAGTTGCAACTGGAGCTATTACATCAATGGAATTCATAATATCTGCATTAATATTAATAGTATCAACAGTATTAGCAGGAATATGTGGCGCTAAGATATATAGAATGGCTACACTTATGTATGGAAATCCAATAAAATTAAAAAATGCTTTAAAATGGCTTAAGGTTGAAAAATAAGTCAACAGAACAAGGAAAATAGTCAGGAGGAGTTGTATGCCATTAAATAATCGTTTAAAAGAATATAGGGCTAGGATTAATGTAAATCAAACGGAGATGGGTCGTTTAGTAGGAGTATCTAGACAAACAATTAGCCAGATTGAACGAGGGGACTACTCTCCATCAGTAACTTTAGCATTAAAAATAGCAAAGGTTTTAGGAGTAAGGGTGGAAGACATTTTTAGTTATGAGGAGGATGATGATAATGAATAGCAATCATGTGGAAGAAATTAAAAAAGAAGACAAAAAAGCATTTAAAGGTTACATTGTTATAATAGTGATATCTGGAATAATCGGTGGAATAATTGGTGCATCGTCTGTATACTTAAAAAAAATCTTTGGCGAGGCTATTCCTAGTTTACTAATGAGTATATTTCAGGTGATTACACCATTTGCAAGCATAGTACTTTCTATATTAGTAATAATAATAAGTACAAAAATTTATAATAAATCACGAAAAGAATATGATTTATGGAGTGAAACAAATGAAGATGATGATATAATAGACAAAATTGAATTAAGGTTATCTTATATACTTTTACTTACTTCTGTAAATATGATTCTTGGATTTTTCTTCTTTGGAATAGGGAGCACGTTATCAGTATTTGATAATATACATTATGGTCTTAGTGGTAATTTTAGTATTATAAATTTTATTTGCTTACTTGTGGGATTTATACTATGCATAGCTTCTTCCACACTAATTCAAAAGAAAATAATTAATTTAGAAAAAGAAATTAACCCTTTGTTAAAGGGAAGTATATATGATGTGAAATTTAGTAAAAAATGGTTGGATAGCTGTGATGAAGCAATAAAATTAGGAATATATAAAAGTGCTTATAAAGCATATATCTCTGTATCTACAACATGTGTAATACTTTGGGTAATTTGTGTTATAGGTTATGATATATGGGATTTTGGTATTGCTCCTATGGTAATTGTAACAATTATATGGCTAGTTCAGACAATTTCTTATTGTGTTGAATCAATTAAACAATCAAAAGTAAGATAAGTTTTCAGAGAAAATATTCAGAGCTGGTTATTATGAAAATAGTAATCAGCTCTTTTTTGATATAATAAACAATAATTTGACAGGAGAACTGATATGGAAATAAGGGAATATAAATCAAGTGATTGCAATGAAATTGCTGATTTGTTTTATAATACTGTTCATTGCATTAATGCAAAAGACTATACAGAGGATCAGTTAAATGTATGGGCCACAGAAAATATTCATATTGATGAGTGGAATGAATCTTTTTTAGATAACTACACAGTGGTTGCAGAAGAAAATGGAATAATAATTGGTTTTGATGATATTAATAATGAAGGTTATTTGGATAGATTATATGTACATAAGGATTATCAAAATATTGGTGTTGCAACAGCAATTTGCGATAGATTAGAGAAATTCTAATTTGCTAAGTATGTTTAATTCACCAATGTTATATAATGCGAACTAAGAGAGCATTAATATTCTCTTTGCTAGTATTAAAATATATAATTTATTTTGTATACTGTAGTAGAACTATTCACTATGATACAATGATTATAAATTGTATATAGAAGAGCTTACATATTTATAAAAGGCATAATAAACTGTTGGAATTGAGGCTAGACCTATTACACCTGGTGATGCAATGAAATAAAAATATACAATATAAATTAAATGTTTTGGATTATAGTATTTTGCTATGTTATACTAATGAAAACTATAAAAGAGAGGGTATATGAAAAAATAATTCTATTAATTTCAGTATTAAGTTGTGTATTTATATCAGGGTGTAACGTACAGGAAAAAAGAGTGAAATCATTAGAGAAGGCTTATATTTATCTTATTGATGAGATAGATAGCAATTATAACTTAACATTAATTCTTAGTCCATCGCTAGAAAATGAAGTCTCTCTTTTTATATCTTATGTATCGCAAGAAAAAACTGATTATATGAATCTTTATAACTTAATCAAAAAGGATAGTCAAAAAAGATATGTGATATATAACTAGGTGAAGATACTACAAAAGAACCAATGCCTTATATTCAGTTCTTTGAATTTACTAGGTAAAAATTCGAATCTATAGAAAGGGAAAAAGATTATGGGAACAATGATAATAGCTACACTTTTATCAGCAGCTGTTTTTAGTTTTATATTTTATATTTTAAACAACAGGATAGGTGGTATATTTAAGCCAATACAAAAAGATCTAAGTAATCTAAATAAAGGAACTAGACGTATATTAAACTTTGCAGGTTTTATCTTAGCAATTTTAATAAGTGTTTATTTAAGAATTGTATTAAACCTTAGTGATATTAGTGGTGGTTTAATTTTAGGATTTTTAGGCGCTATGTTAGATACTTGTTTTAGAAATAATATTGTAGAAAATACTATAGGGAATAATATTTTTTGAATATTATAGATAGATTGGGATTTGAGGATAAATTTAATGAATAACAATACAATTGCAAAAATTTGGTTATTTGCAGCCATTTGTTTTTTAATAGTTGGAGTAGGAGATAAAAATACAGTATTTATAATATTAGGTTGTTCATATATTTGTATTGGATGCTCTAAGTTAAGTAAGAAAACAAAAAATAAAGATGATATATAAAAGTAATTTTAAACTCTAATATATAAAACTGACATGAAAATAACATGGGGAGAATTAAAGATGGATAATTACATAATTGATATGATAATTGAAAATGATATTGCTAAAATTCTAGATATTTATAATTCTAATAAAAGCTTTTTAAAAAATCATATGGGTATTACAGCTGTTTCTAAAGACTTTATAGTTGATGAGATTGAAGAAATGAAAAGTATTGGGTTCAGCTCATTAGTTATAAAAAATAATGAGGGTAATATAGTTGGGATATGTGATTTTAAAATGGAAGATGAAGTTTATTTATCTTTATTAATGATTGACGCTAAACTAAAAGGAAATGGATTAGGTAGCATAATATATAATCAGTTAGAAAAAATATTTAAATCTAAGAATGCTAGCCGTATTAGAATAGATGTTGTATACGATTATGAAGAAAATGTACTTGGTTTTTGGGAAAAACAAGGATTTGTACCTTGTGAAAAAATACAATTAGAATGGAATGGATATAAATCTAATGCTGTTAAAATGTATAAGACTATTTAGTTATAATATAATCCAATGTACAAATAAAAATATCTGTTTGGTAAATTCCGATTTATCAGATATATATGGGAATAATCAGTAAGAACAACACATGACTTTTTAAGTGAAGAGGATATAATATCAATAAAACTTCATGTTGTAGAAGGTGCCAAATATGTTAGCAACTTGGTTATATCAATTGATTACTATTTTTATAATGTGTATTCTTTTATTTGCTTATTAATATTTATAATGCTAATAGGTATAATGAATTATTTATTTGTTTATAAATTTTCGTTAAAAGAAGTATACAAAAATAAATATATAGATGAAAAACAAATAAAAAAATAGCATTATTATTTGCCATACTTAATATTCCGTATTTTGTTTACCTTTCAATATCATTTTAGTTAAAAAATTCAATTAATGGTTAAGTGTATAATAATTATAAAATACGAATAAAAAATTATTAGAATATATATTAGTTAAATAGTTACTGAGAAAGGTGATTAGGTTGAAATATAAAGTAAATATTAAAGACACACAATCTTACTTAGATATGTATAATAAGCCATGCAAGTGTATTTGGTGTAAAAATTACTTAAAAACTTTTACAAGTATATACCCAGAAGCAGTAGAAGTATTGAATAAACTAGGTGTTCGTGTAGAGTACCCATTAGAAATAATAGATTGTTTTTGGAACGATAGAGAAGATAAACGATGTTATGAAAGTTATTATTCTATTAAAGGTGAATTATTTGAAGATAAAACCGTTATATATGATAAAGATGTAGTTATAACATTATATCAATCAGATACTGATGAACCTATATATAGTAATACAGGTATGGAAAAACCATATTTTATATTAAAGATTGCAAATATTGAATTGCCATGGGTATTGGATAAAATACCTGAAGATTAATAAATTAGTTAGATTAAATTTAATAAAAGACTATATCTTAGTATTTGAACCACTATAACTATTAAGATACAGCTTTTTTATATGATTAAAGTGATAAATTGTATAGTATTATAAAGTTAAATATTAAGGAGTTTGAAATAATAGATTTAAGGGATAAAGCTAAGAACTTAAAATTAGACATATCTGTGGTATACATTGCTTTAAAAAGAAATGAATATAGTGATATAGTTAGAATAAAAATGGGGGGAGTTATGATGAATCCAATAGTAACTATAAACTGGGAGCTATTATTACAAATTATTGTTACTATAGCTTTG
>NZ_JANKBY010000172.1:0-7530 GCF_024621905.1 Terrisporobacter muris | reverse complement strand
AGCAATAACAAGCAAATTGCATCATAAAATACAAATTTATCATAAAAATATATATGTCTATTCATGCTATTTATACTTAAAAATACAGATATAATAACAAATAATAACGGTGCTTCTATAGTAAGTTTGTCGTATAAGTAAATCATATATTTACTGAATCGAGTTTTAGCTTTAAGATTTTTCCTATATAGATTAAAACATATAAAAATTGCAATAATTGAAACTATGCAAATAGCTACTATTGTAGAAGCCACAATTCTATTATCTGTATAATAAATTCCTGGACCAAATAGAATAAATTTTCTAACTTCTGTCTGACCATACCAACCATAATTATTCAAAAGATCTTCAAGGGTATATCTAATCAATGCAAAATGATCTCTAATCAAAAATAATAATGTATTAAAAAATAAAGAAGCAAATACAACCATTAACAAAAGAGTAACAATCTTTATATAGGGATTTTTTGAAATGAGGTCTTTATTTAATTTTTTCAATTTTATAGCCAATACCCCACACCACCTTTAAGTATTTTGGATTTTTTGAATCTATTTCAATTTTTTGACGAATTCTTCTAATATGAACAGCCACAGTTTTTTCACAATTATAAGCATCTTCCTCCCAAACTCTTTCGTATAGCTCATGAGAAGAAAACACCCTTCCTTGATTAGAAAGAAGTAATTCTAAAATTTTATACTCAATAGGTGTAACCTTTATATCATCTCCATCTAGAGTTGCAGTCTTCGTTTCTTGGTTTAATTCTAAACCACCGCTTTTTAAAATTACCTTTTTATCTTCAATAGTGGAAGATGAATTTGTATCAGACATATTACCTAGATTTATATATCTTCTAAGGTGAGAACGAACTCTTGCAGTTAGCTCTAAAGGATTAAATGGTTTAGTTATATAATCATCAGCCCCCATATTTAATCCTAAAATTTTATCCATATCTTCAGATTTTGCAGACAATAAAATAATTGGTATATTTTTATCTTCTCTTATTTTCATAGTTGTTTTAAGACCATCCATATTTGGCATCATTACATCCATGATAATAAGTTTAATATCATTTTCTATAAGCATTTCTAAAGCTTGTAAACCATCATAAGCTTTTAAGATATTATATCCCTCAGGCTTTAAATAAAATTCAATAGCATCAACTATTTCTTTTTCATCATCAACAACTAAAATATTTTCATTCATAAATTCACCCCTTACAAAAATTATAGACTAATTAATTATATCAAAATAAATTACCAATAACAGTGTATAATTATTACAAATTTATAGCTATTTCTTCTTAATATGATAATTAACAAATGTAGTTGATTTAGTTATCATTATGATGATATTTTTCAAACTTTAAAATTACCTTGAATAAATCACCATCTATATTTAAATAGTACCATTTTGAGTATTAACAATACTTTGTATAATAGAAAGACCAAGTCCAGAGCCTTCAGTATTTCTAGAAGAATCGCCTCGTTTAAGTCTTTCTAAAAACTCATCTTGACTTAAATTCAGTCTATAATTTGACATATTTTTAATATTATGGATATAGTATTATTTTCAACCAATAAATCTATATAAACTCTCCTATTAGGAGCAGAGTATTTTGTTATATTTGTAATTAAATTCTCAAAAGCTCTGAAAGTTCTTTTGACATCTATATATGGTAAATACAGTTTCATCAGGTGGATCCACAATAAAATTTAATCTACGTTCTTGAATTTTATCTTCTAGTCCCACTACATTTTGTATTAAAAGTTCTTTAATATCAGTTTTTGCTATGTTGAATTCTATCTCACTGCTACTAAGTTTTGAGGCTTCAAAAATTTCTTCTACTAAAATTTTAAGTCGCTTAGATTTTTTATCTAAAATAGATAGATAAGAGTTTTTAGATTAATATTTTTTGCAATAAGGGAAATTTAATCATTACCTTTGATTTGCACTTTACAATCAATACTTGCATTTTTAACAGATTGAACTTCTTTTGAAATATACTCAATACAGTCGAATTTATTACATATCAATTTAAATACAAAAATATAAAATGTAAAATTTATAAAAACAAAATAAAAAAAATAATGCAGATGGATGTAAACACCCAGAATATATGGGAAGTACCATAACGAACTCCAGAGCCAAATAAAAAGAATTGTCTTATGAGAATACTAGATAATCAAGGTCTATTATTATAAATTTCATTAAAAAAATAGTCAAAAAACTTGGTCTCTATAAATAAATCCTATTGTTTCTGCAAAAATAGATGCAGATAAAAACATAAAAAATAAAGAAAATATTTTTAAATAGGAATTATAAGCTCTTAAATTTTTAATGTAATTTTTGATGCTTAGAATCAAAGATTATTACCTCCTTTTATATAATTTTTCTTCATCCAATCAATTATATCAAAAGAAAATATCAAAAGTAGTACTTAATTATTACAAATTTATAACGATTTATGCGCAATATTACGTAATTGTAAGAAAATTGTTATTCTGTCGTAATCATTTAGTAATTTATAAAAGGTATAATTGATTTAAGACATGAGGGAGAAGGAGTGAATATTATGATGAATAATAAGATTAAGCTAGCAATAAGTATAGCGGCATTATTAATGTTACCATTGTTTATAACAGGATTTGAAAATGAAGAAGGTTATGGAGATACAAAATTTAAGGATAATGTAGTATTTTATGCACAACATCAAGATGACGAGACACTTTGGGCATCAGCAGCAATTATAGAGGCAATAAATGAAGTAGGAGCAGACCATGTTTATGTGGTACAGGTATCTTATGGAACGGGAATAAAGATATTTGATAAGGAAAAAACTTTTGAAAACATGAGTGAAATGGAAAAGTATAAATATAGAGAAAGAGAATTTCTTGCAGCTGTTAAGGCATTAGGTGTAAAACGAGAAAATGTAGTTTTATTACCACAACTAAATAAAACAGGTTCAACAAGCTTTAATTTAATGGAGGAAGTTGCTTTAAAATTTGAAAAGGAATTAAAAAGTGTAACACATGTTGCTCATACTTATAAATTAGACTGGCACTTACAACATTTAAAAAATGGTGCAGTAATTCAATCTTTATATAATGCAGGACAAATAAAAGATGTAAAATATTTTGTAAAGCCAGAGTATAAAAAAGATATTCCAGAGAGTGAAAGGATATTTTATAAAGCTATAAAAAAAGAAGATAGAGAAAAAATAAGAAAAGCTTGTGAACAGTATAAAATAATAGATAAAGATAAGAAAAGAGAAGGTATAGGGTATAAGTCAGATCATAGATCTTTCGATAGACTTATGGAAAACTATGATTCTATACTACACACAGCAAGTATATAAGAAAAAGGGATTGCTACAAAATTTGTAACAATCCCTTTTTTATGTGTTAAAAGTTATAATTATTACAAATAATAATAAATATGTAAAAAATTAAAATAAATAGGAGGACTAGAGATGGAAAATTTAATAGAACGTTTTGTTAAATATGCAAAAATATATACAACAAGTGATGAAGATTCAACAAGTACACCGAGTACAGAAATACAAAAAAATCTTGCTAAAATCTTAGTGGAGGACTTAAAAGAAATAGGTGTTGAGAACTCTTATATGGATGACAATGGTTATGTTTACGGATTTGTACCATCAAACACAGATAAAATGTGTAATACAATAGGTTTCATTTCTCATATGGATACTGCACCAGCAGCTTGTGGAGAAAATGTAAATCCACAAATTCATAAAAATTATAATGGTAAAGATCTTATTTTAAATAAAGAAAAAAATATTGTTTTATCCATAAATGAATTTCCGTATTTAAAAGATCAAGTAGGAAAGACTCTAATTACATCAGATGGAACTACATTGCTTGGTGCTGATGATAAAGCAGGTATAGCAGAGATTATGGAGGCTATAAAATATATAATTGAAAATAAAGACATAGAGCATGGTCCTATTGCTATAGGTTTTACACCAGACGAAGAAGTGGGGAGAGGTGCAGATTTATTTGATGTGAAAAAATTTAATGCTCATTTTGCTTACACCATAGATGGAGGGTATTTAGGAGAGTTAGAATATGAAAATTTCAATGCAGCAGGTGCTATAGTGAATATTACAGGGAAAAGTGTTCACCCTGGTTCAGCAAAGGATATTTTAATAAATGCAACTACAGTAGCAATGGAATTTCATTCATTGTTACCAGAAGATGAAGTACCAGAAAAAACAGATGGATACGATGGTTTTTATATGATAACAGATTTTAAAGGTAGTATAGAAAACGCGACGTTGAAATATATAATTAGAGATTTTGACCTAGAGAATTTACAAAAGAGAAAGGATTTATTAAAAAATATAGGTGATAGAATTAATAAAAAATATGAAAAAGAAATAGTTAAAGTAGAAGTTAAAGATGAGTATTATAATATGAAAAAAGTAATAGAGCCAGTTATGTATGTTATAGAGTTGGCTAAGAAATCCATGATAGAAGCTGGAGTAAAACCAAACATAATTCCGATAAGAGGGGGTACTGATGGTGCTAAGCTATCATATATGGGACTTCCAACGCCAAATATATTTACTGGTGGAGCAAATTTTCATGGAATCTATGAATATGTTTCAGGAGAAGATATGTTAAAAGCTAAGGAAACCATAATTAATATTATAAAAAATGATGTAATAAACCATGATAATATTAAATAACTTCTAAATAGTACAAATAGTGGAATATAATTATTAATATAGAGATTAAAAGTTTAAGAGTGTTGTTTATATGTTCAAAAATAAAGAATATAATTCTTGGGTGGTTGTTGTTATTATTATTCTTCTTCTTTCCTATATATTTATGACTATATGCATCTTATTGGCAGCACTAGCCTTGGAAGTATTTCTAATTCAAGTTTCCTTTGCTATGATTCTATTCTCTCTATTGCTTGAAGTATTTAAGTTTGTTGAAGAGGTTATTAACGATATACTTATGGCAATTGTATTTGGTGGTATACTTCTGGGAATAGGAGTGGTTTTATTATAAGATATGGAGCTTGCTTAGATACAGGGTCAGAAGGTTTAGATCAAGCAAAAGTAGACTTATATGCTGTTGTTACAAGGCTAGAAGTAAGAGGACTTAAGAAAATAGTTGAAGCGGATGATGTATCTGATTTTCTGACAATCACAGATGTGGGTAAAATCGTTGGACAACATATTAAAGACAAAGAAAGTTTAAATATAAATAGATAATTTAAAGATACAAAAAGCATATACTAAGCAAAATTATAAGAGTCTGATACTTTACTTAATATATGCTTTTTAATTATGTAATGAATTTTACCAAATAGGTAAATCCTTTGGAGTTCTTAGTTTTTTATGTTTAAAAGTAGGTACATTTAATTCTTCGGCAAGCTTTTTAATTTGATTTTTATAACCAGACTTTAAATTATCATGAATTACTATTCCGTCAATACTACCAATAATAGAGTCAGTACACTTTTTTAATAAATCATATTTTTCATCTTTATCATATTCACCTTGAACTAACCATTGATTAGGAAGAACATGTCCCACAGAAATTTTATAATCCTTATCTATAATAATATTTGAGAAAGTTTCCTCAAAGTGCATACCGCCAGTGCAAAGAAGGATTTTTACTTCTTCTTCATCAGAGAAAACCTCTTGCAAAGATGTAGCCAGGGTCTTTACAGCAGTTTCATTAGTCCAACTCTCCAAAGTACTGCCTATTTCTATATCAAATAGAGGAACTTGATATTTATCTATTAAATTAATATTTCCATCTCTTATGGTACCTGTCCAATGAGTTCCTTCAGTCATTACCTTAAAATCATCTAGATTATTTTCAACTCTATGTTTTTCTATAGAAACTAATAAATTTCTTAAATATAGAGGATTGGAAGGAGCGTACACTCCTCCTACAACATCACCAGTTGAATGAACTGTAAGAATTTTATCTGGAGCTTTTTCTCCACCATGCCAGTTTACAACACCAGCTATGTCATAGTCTGAAAAGAACTCATTTAAAATAGGTATGTATTTATCGTAATCATAGCTTAAAACTTTATTAGTCTCTACATAAGTAAATAAATTATTATTTTTATCAACATAATTATAAATATCTCTGTTATCAAATTTTGTATTGCTCAACTTAAGGGGATAATTATTTTTTAAGTAGTTAAGAACCCTTGGTGCAACTTCATCTCTTTCATAATCTGTACAGAAAAAATATACAGCTTTTTTATTATAATTCATTGAAATTACCTTCCTTCCACAAATGAACTTGGATTTTTACCATCATAAATTATTTCATCATATCCTATAGGGTCAGTATTGCCTTCTGTACTAAATATTAAAACTACAGAGTCTGAATTTAAATTCATAGCTTCTTTTATTTTTTTTAATTCATCTCTTTCCATTAATAAAGATAGTAACCCAAGACCAACTGCTCCAGATTCTCCAGAAATAATTTTTTTATCATCTCCTATAGGAGATGATAAAATCCTCATTCCTTTAGCACTTACATAATCAGGACAAGCAGCATAGAAAGATGCAAAATCTCTAAGAATAGGCCAAGTAGCAGTATTGGGTTCACCGCAATTTAGACCCGCCATTATTGTTTGTAAATCTCCAGTAACTGCATGAGGATTTCCGTCACCAGACAAAGCTGATTTATAAATACAAGCAACAGTTTTTGGCTCCACAATTGTGGTAATAGGAGGATTACCTTTATACTTATTTGCGAAATATCCTAAAACTCCTCCAGCCATTGAGCCTACACCAGCCTGCAAAAATAAGTGAGTAGGTTTTTCAATACCATATTCTTGTAATTGATCATAAGCTTCATTTGCCATTGTCGTATACCCTTGGGTAATAAAATTAGGAACATCTTCATATCCACCCCAAGCTGTATCTTGAACTAGATACCAGTTATTTTCCTCAGCTAACTTAGCAGCTTTTCTTACAGCATCATCATAATTAAGGTCCGTAATAGTTACTTCATAAGCTCCAACTTGGCGAATTGCCTCAGCTCTAACTTCTACAGTTCCTTTTGGCATAAGAACTATAGATTTGCATCCTAATTTTGATGCAGCAAATGCCACACCTTTACCGTGATTTCCGTCTGTAGCAGTTATAAAAACCATATCTTTCAAATATTCTTTTATTTCAGGGCTTTGCAAATCTTCAAAAGTTGTTTTGCTATCATCTAGATTTAGTTTTTTACATACTATTTTAAAAATAGCATATAAACCACCCAAACCTTTAAAAGCATTTAAATTAAATCTATAGGATTCATCTTTAATATAAATTCCTTTAATATTTAGTTTTTTTGCTAAATTGTTTAAAGATATAAGAGGTGTTATTTTATAGTTACTAATTGATGAGTGAAAATTCCTTACTCTGTCAGATATTTCTTCATTTAAAAATAGAGGTAAATTATGATTGTCCGTAGATGTTGAAATTACATTAATTCCTAATTGTTCTTCAAAGCTTATCATCTTATATTCCTCCAAATA
>NZ_JANKBY010000171.1:0-7533 GCF_024621905.1 Terrisporobacter muris | reverse complement strand
ATATTATATTAAAATTTAATTAACATTATTAGATATGTACAGTTTTGGCTTATAATTTATACTATAGAAATCGTAATAAAAATTTTAGTATACATGAAATATGAGCGGGATTTATATGTCATGGGGGGATAGTTATGAAGAAGACATACAATATGGGAATAGATGTAGGATCAACAACAGTAAAAACTGTAATTTTATATGATGATATACCTATTTATAAGGAATATAGAAGACATTTTTCAGATGTTAAAAAAGCTGTTAAAGAAATACTACGAAATATTTATGAGAAATTAGGAGATATTTGTGTATCAGTAGTGGTGACAGGATCTGGAGGAATAGATATATCCAATCATCTAAATTTAAAATTTATTCAAGAGGTTATTTCATCAACAAAAGCGATAGAAACATTTCATCCAGAAGCAGATGTTGTAATAGAATTAGGTGGAGAAGATGCAAAGATAACATATTTAAGTGGTGGAATTGACCAAAGAATGAATGGAATATGTGCTGGCGGAACTGGTGCTTTTATAGACCAGATGGCGACACTTTTAAAAACAGATGCTGAGGGATTAAATGAAATGGCAAAGGATTATAATATTATATACCCTATTGCTTCAAGATGTGGTGTTTTTGCAAAAACAGATATCCAACCATTGATAAATGATGGTGCAAAAAAAGCAGATATAGCTATGAGCATATTTAATGCCGTTGTAGTTCAAACAGTAAGTGTATTATCTTGTGGAAGAAAAATAGAAGGAAAAGTTGCTTTTCTAGGAGGACCTTTATATTTTTTATCTCAGCTTAGAAAGGCATTCCAAAATGTATTAAAACTTGAGGATGAAGACATAATTTTTCCAGAAGACGCCCAATTATACATAGCTATGGGGGCAAGTTTATTGTCAAAAGATGAAGAGTTTTTAATGCTAAATGATTTATTAAATAGATTAGAAGCAATTGAGAATATTGATATTGGGGGAAATAAGGGCCTAGATTGTTTATTTAAAGACTATAATGAATACGAAGTGTTTGTACATGAACATGAAAAAAATTCCGTTGAAGAAGTAGATATTAATAAAATAAAAGGAAATGTTTATTTGGGAATAGATGCAGGTTCAACTACCACAAAGGCCACATTAATAGATGAACATGGAAATTTAGTATATTCTTATTACAGTAGTAATGAAGGTAGTCCTTTGGAGACTTCCATAAGAGTTTTAAAAGATATATATAAAGTTTTGCCAAAAGGAATGAAAATACTTTCTTCTTGTGTAACAGGATATGGAGAAGCATTACTTAAAAAAGCATTGAAAGTTGATTTTGGAGAAATAGAAACTATAGCTCATTATAAAGCAGCAAAATATTTTAATAATGATGTAGATTTTATTTTAGATATTGGTGGTCAAGATATGAAATGTCTTGAAATAAAAAATGGAGTAATAGATAGCATAATACTAAATGAAGCTTGTTCTTCAGGATGTGGATCATTTTTAGAGACTTTTGCAAAATCCTTATCAATGACTATAGAAGAATTTGCCCATGTGGGAATATTCGCAAAAAATCCTGTGGACTTAGGTTCTAGATGTACAGTATTTATGAATTCAAAGGTAAAACAAGCACAAAAAGAAGGAGCTACCTTAGCTGATATATCTGCAGGACTTTCTTATTCAGTAATAAAAAATGCTTTATTTAAAGTTATAAAGATAAGGGATTTTAGCAGACTTGGAAATAATATAGTTGTGCAAGGTGGTACTTTTTATAATGATTTAGTACTTAGAGCTTTTGAAAAATTAACAGGAAGAGAAGTTATTAGACCTAATATTGCAGGTTTAATGGGGGCTTTTGGTTGTGCTTTAATAGCAAAAGCTAACTATAAGGAAAATTATGAAAGTCAATTATTAAATTTAGAGGGACTTAATAATATAAAACTTGATACTACAGTGAAAAGATGTAAAGGTTGTTCAAATAAATGCTTGCTTACAATAAATAAATTTTCTGAAGATGAAGTTTTTATATCAGGAAATAGATGTGAAAATGGAGCTTTTTTAAATGGAGATAAAAGTATAAAAAAACATAAAGAAAATCCTATTAACTTATTCAAATTTAAGTATGATAGATTATTCAAGTATTATAAACCTCTAAGTAAAGAAGAAGCGAAGAGGGGAGAAATTGGAATACCTAGAGTTTTAAATATGTATGAAGATTACCCATTTTGGTATACATTTTTTACGTCTTTAGGATTTAGGGTATTATTATCAGAAAGATCATCAAAAAAATTATATGAAAAAGGAATAGATTCCATAGCTTCTGAAACAGTATGCTATCCTGGAAAAATGGTTCATGGTCACATTCAAAGTTTAATTGATAGAGGAATAAAAACTATTTTTTATCCGGCAGTTACTCACGAATATAAAGAGGATGAAACAGCAGATAACAACTACAATTGTCCTGTAGTAATATCTTACTCTGAAGTTATAAAAAATAATTTAGAAGATTTAAGAACAAAAAATATTCATTATATTAATCCTTTTTTAAGTTTAAATAATAAAGAAAGATTAAAACGTAGGTTATATGAAGTTCTTAAAGAAAACTTTAAGGATATTACAAAGTCAGAGGTATTTAAGGCCGTAGATGAAGCTACAAATGAAGAAAATAATTTTAAAAGTGAAGTAAGAAAAGCAGGAGAAGATGCACTAAAACATATAAATAAAAATAACTTAAAAGGAATTATTTTGGCAGGTAGACCTTATCATCTAGATCCAGAAATCAACCATGGAATACCAGAGTTAATCAACTCCTTAGACATGGCTGTACTTACAGAAGATAGTGTTTGCCACCTTGCTAATCTAGATAGACCTCTTCGTGTAGTTGACCAATGGGTATACCACTCTAGATTATATAAGGCAGCATCATTTGTAAGAAATTTTGATAATCTAGAATTAGTTCAGTTAAACTCTTTTGGCTGTGGTATAGATGCAGTAACTACAGAACAAGTGGAAGAAATTTTAAGTGAAAAATCAAAAATTTACACTGTTATAAAGATAGATGAAGGAAATAACTTGGGAGCAGCAAAAATAAGATTAAGATCACTAAAAGCAGCCATGAAAGAAAGAGAAGAAAATAACATAAAGGCAGAGAATATAGAAGTTAAGAAAATTCCTTATGTTAAAAATACAAAACTTAATATAAAGCACACTTTACTTGCACCACAAATGTCTCCAATACATTTTCAGTTTGTACAAGAAGCTTTTAACTCTTCTGGTTGGAATGTTGTAATACTACAAGATACTAATAGAGAAGTTATAGAAGAAGGACTAAAATATGTACATAATGATGCATGTTATCCAGCAATAATAGTAATAGGTCAGTTAATAAAAGCTTTAAAATCAGGACAATACGATTTAAAAAATACTTCTGTAGTTATTACACAAACGGGTGGAGGATGCAGAGCTACCAACTATATTGGTTTCTTAAGAAAAGGACTATATGAGGCAGGTTTTAAGGATATACCAGTAATATCACTGAGTGTAAACAACATAGAAGACAATGGAATTAAGGACAATATATCATTAAAACTACTTCATAAGGCTATCATGAGTGCCGTCTATGGAGATTTACTAATGAAGGTGGTTTATAGAGTAAGACCTTATGAAGCCATAAAAGGTAGTACAAACAAACTTTATGATGAATGGGTAATTAAATGTAAGGAGTCTGTGAGAAATGGAAGTTTCTCAGAGTTTAAAAATAATATAAGAAATATAGTCAAAGATTTTGATAATTTAGAAATACTAGATATTGTAAAGCCTCGTGTGGGGTTAGTTGGAGAAATTTTAGTTAAGTTTCATCCAACAGCAAATAATAATGTGGTAGATATATTAGAAAAAGAAGGAGCAGAGGCAGTAATGCCAGAACTTATTAACTTTTTTACTGCTTGGTCTATAAATACCCTTTATAAGAGTAAGTATCTAGAAGGAAGCAAAAAATCAATTATAGGTGCAAAATTGTTTATAAGAATTGCAAATTTATATCAAAAAACTTATATAAAAGCATTAAAAGAAAGTAAAAGATTTTCTCCTCCAAATGATATTAGAGACTTGGCTAAAAAGGCTTCTGAAGTAGTGTCTATTGGAAATCAGACAGGAGAAGGTTGGTTATTAACAGGAGAAATGATAGAACTAATTGAAGATGGGGTGAAAAATGTAATCTGTATGCAACCTTTTGGGTGTTTACCAAATCATATAATTGGGAAGGGTTCTATTAAGGAGTTAAAACGAAGATATAAAGATGCCAATATAATTCCTGTAGATTATGACCCATCTGCCAGTGAAGTAAATCAAATTAATAGAATAAAGTTAATGTTATCAAAGGCATTTAAGACAATGAACAATAGTGAAAGGGCTTATATAAATATTAATGATTATAAAGTTAAAGAACCTGATGAAAATAAAAAGGAATGTTTAGTTAAATGCTAAGTATATAGAACAGATTAGAGCTATTTCTAGTCTGTTCTTGTATATAAAATAGAATTTTATCAACAATGGATATATTTATTATGATATAATAAAATTCAATATATAAGAAAAGGTGGAGTAGTTATGAAATCACTTAAAGATGCTATATCTTTAGATTATTTGGATTACGATGTAAGCGAAGATATTAGTATCCATGAAGGAAGATTTTGTGTTTACTTATATAACAAAAAATATAAATGCTACGGAAAAGTATTTTATAAAATGACCACTCCCATGTCTATAAATTTTAAAGGAAAAGTTTTATCAAGAAAAGATTATGATGTAGATATAACACTAGATTATGATAATGCTATATTAGAGGTTTATGGATATAAGCCAATCAATGTAACCGTAACAGTATCAAATGATTTAATATTAGAAGGATATATTAATGACGGGTATATTAAGTCTAAAAATTATTTTGTTGATAGTATAGATTTTTACATAGTAAATCTTGATAGATATTCAGGCAAGCTTATAATGCACGAGGATAAATTATTTGCTGGGAGAATGGAATTTAATATAGGCGATTTAGAGATAACCATTGATAAAAGGTATGATTTTACAAAGGAATTAAATCGTAATCTAAAAGATAAATCTGGTACTATAATTACTCATATCGGAAGAATGAAAAAGAAAGATGGAAGTTTATTTAAGACAAATAATATAAACGATGTGTTGGATAATATATCTATGGCACTTAGTTTTATGTGCGGTAGATATGTGGATATATGCATAGTTAAGGGATATGAGCTAAACAATAACATATTTAGATTATGTAGAGAGTGCATAGTAAGTCCTTTTAGATTTGTACCTAACTGGAAGGATACCATAGCGAATAATCATAATATAGAAAAATATATGACTTTAATGTGCAAAAGATTAAATGATATATACTATGGTCATGCTATCAAACAAGTTATTGATTGGTATATAGAAACATTGGGTAATACTACAATAGAAAACAATATCATATCCATGCAAATTGCACTTGAAACTTTATCATATGTGGTTTTAGTTGAGCAACAAAAGATTTTAAGTGATGAGGAATTTGATGAAAATTTATCATCAACAAATATTAGAATCTTACTAAACAGTTGTAAAATTCCTATTGGAAAGGAAGAGCTTTATTTATTTGATGAATATATTCAAAATAAATTTTTAGATGGTGTAGATTTAATTATATACTTTAGAAATAAAATAGTTCATCCAAGTAGAAAAAGAAATAGAGCAACTCTTCATGTGGAAGATATGTGGAATATAATTCAAATTGCCATAAGATATGTTGAATTAGTTATATTACATCTAATAAACTACAAAGGTGAGTACTCCAATAGATTAAAAGAAAGATCTTATGGAGAAGTGGAATTGGTACCATGGAATTTCTTGAGCAACGGAGTTGACTGAAGCGGAGCGAAGGCATCTCGTTGGCGACATGAACGAAGTGAATTTTTATAAAGAGTGATGGAAAGGAATTGAAATATGAAGTTTTATGGATACAAAAAATGCTCTACAGCAAACAAAGCTAAAAAATGGCTTAAAGATAATAATATAAATTTTGAAGAAATAGATTTAATTGATACACCACCGACAAAAGAAGAAATGAAAAAGATTTATGAAGAAAGTGGACATGAATTAAAAAAATTTTTCAATACAAGTGGTGTTAGATATAGAGAACTAGGTCTTAAAGAAGTATTAAAAACAGCAAGTGAAGATGAAATGCTTGAGTTATTGTCTAGTGATGGAAAATTGATAAAAAGACCATTATTAGTAGATAGCAAAAAGGTTTTAATTGGTTTTAAAGAAAATGAATATAAAGAAAATTTATTATAACAAATAATCTCCTTTGATTAATTTCAAAGGAGATTATTTGTAAGTGGAAAGGGGAGAGGGTGTTGACTAATAAAGACTTAATAGAAAAATTAAATGGGGAAAAGAAACTATATATTCATGAATGGGAACAACTACTTAGTGCATATACAGAAGCTGATAAAGATTATGCAGCAAAATTAGCGAGAGAGATATCGAATAAAAACTTTGGCAATAAAATATTTTTTCGTGGAATAATTGAATTTACTAATCATTGTAAAAATAATTGTAACTATTGTGGCATAAGAAGAGGTAATAAATGTGCTTCTAGATATAGACTTTCAAAAGAGGATATATTACTTTGTTGTGAAGAAGGTTATAAATATGGATATAGGACCTTTGTTTTACAAGGAGGAGAAGACCCGTTTTATGATGATGAGCTCATGTTGGACATAATAAAAGAAATACATGAAAATTATCCTGATTGTGCTATAACACTTTCTATTGGAGAAAAAAGTAAGGATTCATATGAAAAATTTTTTGAAGCTGGAGCAAATAGATATTTATTACGTCATGAAACAGCAGATAAAGAGCACTATAATAAGCTTCATACATCGGAACTTTCGTGGGAGCATAGAATAAAATGTTTAGAAGAACTAAAAGAGATCGGATATCAAACAGGATGTGGATTAATGGTAGGTTCTCCATATCAAACTATTAATCATTTAGCTAAAGATATGGTATTTATAGGTGAATTTGAACCTGAAATGATAGGTATAGGACCTTTTATACCTCATAAAGATACACCATTTAAAGAATTTCCAGCAGGTAGTGTGGATACAACCTTATTTTTATTAAGTTTATGCCGCATTATGCTACCAAATGCACTTTTGCCAGCTACAACAGCATTAGGAACAGTTAGTGGTGAAGGTAAACAATTAGGGGTAATGGCTGGGGCGAATGTAGTTATGCCTAATTTATCTCCACTTTCAGTTAGAAAAAAATATATGTTATATGATAATAAAGCAATTAATGATGATGATGCAGGAGAAAATCTAAATATATTGAAAGAAAATATGAAAAAAATTGGTTATGAAGTTGTTATAAATAAGGGTGATTTTAAAAAGGTTGAATATGGACAACAATAAGTAAAAAGATGCAGACTATAAAAAGTTTGCATCTTTTTTTGTTGATACTTGACATGGTATAAAGATCG
>NZ_JANKBY010000170.1:0-7590 GCF_024621905.1 Terrisporobacter muris | reverse complement strand
ATCTTCTTTATCCGTATATTGTGATATATATATTTTATTTATAATCTTTTTTGTTGCATCCATATTAAGATCTATTCTGCCATAAGTTTTTAAGCTATACCCTCTTGATTTAATTATCTCTTCCACATTTTCAGAGGTTAAAATTAATCCATAAACTGATGATTCTTCATTGATTTTTAAGATTTCATTTTTTACTATATTCATAGATTTATCTTGTAATGAACTTAAAATAATATTTTTTGTCAATTTTATCATCTCCTTTTTTTACAAAACCACTTGACTTTTGTCTCACTTTATGTTATTATAATATTGATATGCATTTTATCGTTCATAAAATCTAACTTTTAGTATATTACATTTATATTTTTTTGTCAATAAATCAAAAGTAGTTTATCTACTCTTTTTTTATGCAAAAATATATAAAATATAAATTCTTTACAATTAAAATAAGGCAAGATTATAATCACCTTGCCCTTCTTATATTAATAAATCACGACTGTAGTTGTATCTAACACATTATCATAAATCCATTGAGCATTTTCTACTGCCAATCTGATACATCCATGACTTAAAGCTTCACCCAATCTATCGTCAATTATCTCAGTTCCTTCAGCATTAAAAAGAATTGAATGATAATAGTAGCTGCCTCTAATTCTTGTAGCATATTTTACTCTATAAGTATCAGAGCCAAAATATGGCTTTCTACCTGTTATATAAAAAGTCCCTGTAATAGTTGGTGTACTAGGCTTACCTACAGTACAACTCCACTTATAAATCAACTCCCACTGATTATTTTGACCTTTTTTAAATACATAAGTTAATCTATTTTTCAAATTAGTAGTTATTAAATTTATAGTTGGACTTTTAATATTATTATCATTCACAAACTTAACCATATCTGTATCAAAATAAGTAAAATCATATCCACCTGGTTCCATGCCATCATTACTTAAAAACACATTAAATATATATCCCTCTTTATCATTATAAATAACTCTACTCCAATCTCCATTTACATCTAAAACTTGTACCCTTGATTTGGCTGGAACTATAGCTACTGGATTTGATGCTGAGTCTGGATAAGATCTTAATATGGCATCTGTCCAAGTATATTGTGTTTTTGATAAATATTCGTTATAAACAAACCCTCTTTGACCATTATAAACTACTTCATACCAATCTTCTTCTGCATCAATAACTTGAACTTTTGAACCTGCTGGTATAACTGTTATAACATTACCTTGTGTAGACTTTTCGTCTCTTAAGTTAAGATTAGCAAGCGTATATTTTACACTATCATTTGGATTCACTTGTCTTTTATTTCTATGCATATACCCACCCCATAATAAATAGTTTTACAATATTTTATGAATTCTTAATAGTAATTGTTCTTTTATTAGTATATAAAAAATTCGCTTCGCTCATGTCGCCAACGGCTTCGCCCGTTGCTCAAGTAATAAAGTTGGAAATTATATGTTATCCACAGAACAGATAACATATAATTTCCTTACAATTAAAAAAACTCCTAGATGTGGACTTACCACTTCTAGGAGTTTAAAATTATATAGCAAAGATAGTTTTACCTTCTTTAATTGTTTCTACAACTTTTATAGTATCTAATTCTTTTGCTGGTATTTCTAATGGGTTTTTATCAAGTATTACCATATCTGCTAACTTACCAACTTCTAAAGATCCTTTTACATCTTCTTCAAAGTATTGATAAGCTCCATTTATAGTAACAGCTTTTATAGCTTCCATTACTGATATTCTTTGGTGTTCACCTAAAACTCTTCCACTTTCTGTTGTTCTGTTTACAGCAGTGTGTATACCTATTATTTGGTTAGGTAATTTTACTGGTGGATCTTGATGTAGTGTGAATTTTATACCTTTTTCTAATGCCCATCCTATTGGAGATATATTTTGAGCTCTTTCTGGTCCGAACACTTTATCGTGGTGTAAATCTCCCCAGAATCTAACGTGATCGTTGAAGAATGTAGGCACAGCATTTAATGCTTTAACTCTATCTAATTGATCATATCTTAAAGCTTGGCAGTGAACCATAACTGGTCTTAATTCAGTTCCGTGTCCTGTTATTTCAACAGCTTTTTCGTAACATCTTAAGAATTGTTCACAAGCTTCATCTCCGTTAACATGTACGTGAACTTGAAGATTCATGTTTATACAATCAACAAAATAATTAGTTACTACTTCATCAGTTTGAGTTCCATATCCACAGTAGTCAGCAGGTTGTCCCTCTGGAACTACATGATATGGCTTACTTAACCAAGCAGTAAATCCTTGTGGAGAACCGTCTAACCAAGTTTTAGCTCCACCTAATTTATAGTGATTGAAGTATTCTCTCTTTGGAGTTCCTTCATTTTTCATTAAGTTTTTAGTTGATGGTTGAGTAGCAAGCCCTACTATATCTATGAATAACATATTGTTTTGAGCACAAGCCCCTAACATGTGATTGTAGTGATTAGCTTCTTCTACAGATGCATCTTGAGTAGTTGTAACTCCAAGTGAAGCATATATTTTTTGAGCTCTAACTATAGCTTTTAATACATCTTCAAATCCTGGACTTGGTACTACTTTTTTCTTTTCACTATCTAATATAGCATTTTCTTCTAATACACCATTTGGCTCTTTTGAATCAGGAGATACAGTTCTTACAACTCCACCTTCTGGTACTATGTAATCATCTCCGCAGTATCCGTAAAGCTCTAAAGCTCTTGAGTTTACAGCCGCTAAGTGTCCTGAAGCATGAGAAACTGTTATTGGTATTTCTTTGCTTACAGTATCTAAATCAAATTTAGTTGGATGTTCTCCACCTTCAAATTTAGTATTATCATAACCAAACCCTATTAGCCATTTTCCTTCTTCTACTGGGTTTTCTTTTAATTCTTTTCTTAATCTTTCTAATAACTCTTCTTTAGAAGTTACATCTCCTAACATAACTATCATTAAAGTTTGAGCTATAGCAACTATATGACCATGTGGATCTATAAATCCTGGTAATACCGTTTTCTTATTTAAGTCAATTCTCTCTGCCTCTTTATCTAATGCTAAAATTTCATCATTAGTTCCAACAGCTTTTATTTTGCCATCTTCAATTAAGATAGCTTCTGCAACAGTTTCATTTTGGTCTACTGTTATTACATTTCCATTAAAATATATTTTTTTCATACGTCAATCTCCCTTTTAGAAATTTGTCTTAATTTCAATAAATTAAACATACTTTAAAATTATTATCACATGAATAAAAACAGCAGACCATGTTTATTTTTACATAAAATTTTATGCATTTGCACAATTGACTTTTATAATACAACACGTCACGAATTATAATAAATATTTAATAATAGTACATAAGTAAATTTTACTTTTATCGCTTATATCATCTAAATTTATATCTAAAATCTCTTCTATTTTATTTACCTTATAATTGAGTGTATTCCTATGAATAAATAAAGCACTAGCTGTTTCATTCATTTTACAATTATTTTCATAATAAGAAGTTATAACTTTTAAATAATCAGTATTATTCATATTATCATATGCTTCTAATACCCCCAAATTATTTTCATAAAATTTCTTTAAATTTTCTTTACTGTCCATATCTAAAAATAATCTATATACATCTATATCACTAAATCTAATATTTGATTTTTCATTTCTAAGGATCTTATTAATTTGAAGTATTTTTTTACTTGCTTCATATCCATTATGAAAAGTTTCTAATGTGCAATCTTTTTTATCCATTCCCAGATAAAACTCTAATTCTATAAATTCTTTCATTAGCTTAATATATAATTTTTTCATTAATTCTTCAGTATCTTCATACATAATATTATTAAATACTATAATAATATGATTGCCTACACTAAAAGCAAAAAAATTACTTCTTACATAATTCAGCTCTACATCTATAAAATTAGTAACTTGTATCATTTCAGCATTTAAATCAATATTATCAATATCCTTTGAGTTTACTTCAATTATAGTTACATAGTAGTTCCAATTTGGCTTATACCCAACTTTACTAAATACAGGCATAAATAGATCTTTATGATCAGGTAAAAATATAGCATCTTTTATAGCATTAGATAGCTCTATATAATTTTTTTCTGACTCAATAATACGAGCAGACAAATACCTCATAGTATCTCTCATCTCTACTCCCCAAGAAACAGAAAAAACAGGATAATCATTTTCATTACAGTAATTTATTATTTCTTCATCAACTTCATCAATATACTTTCCTATATATATGATAATTCCACTAGCTAACATCTCATGAGTTTTTTTAACAAGATTAAATAAATCATCCTTTGATGTCATTGCTAATCCGGTAGTAAAAAGTAATTCTCCACCTTGTAAAAAACTAGCTACTTCTACACTCTCAACTAATTGAGTCCATCTCACTTTGTTTTTTAATCCGTTTTCTCCTGCTAGGAGTTTTACTTCATGCTTTTTTATTTCATTATATAGATATTTCAATCCTACTGACATTTCCTTCTCCTCTGATTCTTAATTTTTACTAATCAACTTGTATTATATTACAAAATATGAAAACAATAAAGTTTTGTCATTTTAATAGGCTTGATACCAAACCATTAGTACCAAGCCCTTTTAATTATTTATTATTTACTTTTTTCATATTTCTTTTCATATCTTGTATATTTTCTTTTACTGATGCTTTAAGTTTTTCTCCCTTTTCTTTGGTAATTACTTTTTCACTTACCATTTTATCAATTTTTTCACATTCAGCATTATAAATCTGTTCTTTAATTTCATCCTTTTTAGCTTCTCTATCTTTGATCATATAAGAGTCAATTCTTTTAACATCATCTTCTGTAAGCACTCCACTTTCTTTTAATTGACTGATACTTTCTTTTAGTACCCTTCCGCCTCTTGGACAAGGGCACTTAGGAGATGAATTATCCTCACTATATGTAGATGTAGTTGTTGTGCCTTCAATAGCATCAGCTTTCAAACTACCCCCACATAAAGCTCCAAGTATTATAGATAATGTAAATATTGTTAAAGCTATAGTCTTATTATTTTTTTTCATTTCTTACCTCCTTTTTGTTTACAAAAGTACTTTTGATTATACTTACTTTTCCCAAAAAGCTTAATTAAACCTTAATAATCTAATTTTTTTGAAAAAAATACCTACATAATTTTAATTTATGTAGGTATTTTGTAAATTTATAATACGAGTTTATCTACCACCAGTTAGTACTCCGTAAACTTTTCTCATATATTTTCTCATAAATATTGCAACACATGAACATATTGTTATTGTTATTATAGGTGCCACAAAAAATATTATTAAACTACTCATAGAGCTTATTGGCATTACCTTAAACCATATTTTTTTAATAATAGATTGCAACGGAATATGGAAGAAATAAATGAATATCCCGTATTTTGCCAATCTCATTTCTTTTCCTAAATCAAACTTATTCTTAAATCTTTCTCCTACTACATCATATAAAAACCATGCAAACGGAACACCACATAAGATTATTATATTTTCTGCAAGTAGCAATACATAATCATAGTATGGAATTTGAGGCATATATATTAAAACAGTTTTTAGCACTATAGCTAGAATATATCCTAATCCAAATAAATATCCTTTATCCTTATATTTCTTAAAGTATAAATCAAAATTACCTATGGCAAAACAAGCACCTACGGCAAACATTAATATAGGATAGTAAATTACATCAAAAAACCAGAATACTGTTATTACTAGTAAAGCTTTATCCTTTAATTTATCTATTATATAGTAGATTATTGGTGAAATTACTACATTTATCATTAATGCTCTAATATACCAAAACTGATATGGCAAAGGATAAATATAAGTATTTTTAAATAATTCTACTGCATTATAATCAGCTATTATTCTATCTGAGAACATGGCTCTACCAAAAGCAGTAAGTTCTACTAAGTATAATATGATAAGCCATCCTGTACACCATATAAAATAAGGTATAAATAAGCTTTTAAATCTTTTTTTGTATTTTGATATAAATGCCTCTGTTGATGGTTTAAATTTATAAAAGAATAGATATCCTGAAATTACAAAGAACATAGGTACAGCTATTCTTACGATTCCTTGTCCTATAACATTTTGTACTAATGTATTTACATTAAGTACAGATGAGTTTTCCAAGTTGTTAGAATGAAGAATAACAACAAAGAAAGTCATAAATAAAGACATATTTTTAAGTTTATTACTAAGGTATTTGTCCATAAGTTCCCCTCTTTCTGCATTTTAACATTTATTTTGCTAATTTTCTAATTGTCTACACTTTAAAATACCATAATTTCTTTTTTTTATCAATAAAACTAATATTACATTTATGTTATATTTCTAAATATTTCATATTATATATCTAAAAAATTTTCTTTCATAACTTAATCATAAAAAATATATATTAAAGTATAAAATTCTTATCATTAAAAAAAGTTGTACTATTTATTTATAGACAACTTTCTTTTATCTTATTCTTATATGAGTTATATTATATTCACATCCTTTAAGTATTTTATAAAGTCATCTACATCACTTCTGGCTTCATTCAACCCTAGACCATATTTATCCATAATCATAAAAACGATTTCTTCTTCATTTTCAACATTTTCAAGATTGTTCCAAATAAAACTTCCTATATTATTTACCTTTATTATTCCTTTAAAAGATGATGCTGTCTCACCTATTGGAACTAAAGCATTTTCTCCACAAATAGTTCTCATACAAAATTCTTTTTTTATTTTCATAACGACTTCCCCCTTAAAGCTATTATTCATATTAAAGTAATAGCTTTGTTAAAAATATATTGATATTCTATAAATATTATATTAATTTTAAACCCATGTCAATGTAAATATAAAAACATTTTCCCAGCTATAAAATTCATTATTTTTACTACTTAATTCTTTTTAGCCAAAATCATATAAATAATTAAAGAAATCTTACCATAATACTTTAATTATCATTGGTCAAAAATGTAACTTATCCAATTCCAAAAAGTTAGAATATTTTAAATATTTTCACTTAAATTATATATAATAAGAGGAGGTAAATATGACATGCACACTTTAGAAACCTTTGTACAAAATTTATGTGGTTAATTCAACAACAATGAACAGTTTAAGGCAAACCGACAGTAACATAATAACTTACCCTAAGGCCTGTCATATAAATGGCATATGTAATACTAAAATCAAAAACTTACCTAAAGATTTTAAAGAATATTTTGTAATAAAAGAGAGCTATTATGAGCAAGGTGGTAGAATAAATGCACTACCACATTTATTTCTATTTACTCTAAACAAAAAATAAAGTAGTTTTAGATTCCTACGAAATCCCAGAATCAATCTCCAACAAAGATTTTAGAAATAATAATCAAAATTTTATATTTTATAAATCAAATAGCTATAGTTTAATTTATTACATGAAAAAAGAAGGTGATAATAGGAGTCACCTTCTTTTTTCAAAACACATGTTATCTATATATTTAATCTATTTTATCTATTTTATTTTATTACTACAAAGTAACAACTTGTATGTCA
>NZ_JANKBY010000016.1:0-27284 GCF_024621905.1 Terrisporobacter muris | reverse complement strand
AGGTGATAATAAAAAAACTTTTACCAAAGATGAATTTAAATATTTAACAGGAACCTATTTAAAGGGATATGATATTAGAAAATATTACTTCAAAGATAAATATAATGAGAAGATGACACTTTTAATATATACTCCTTCTCTTAGTAATGAACTTTATAGTAAAATTGAGTTAACCTATATAGCTGCATTTATAATATTTATATTCATTTATATTATTTTAATAATAGTATTCATTTTTTGGTTAAATCACAAAGTAAAAAGACCTATAAATATTTTGAATGAAGCCATTATAAAATTTAAAAATGGAGAGCGTGAAAACTATTTAGAATGTGAGGGACCACAAGAGTTTTGTGATATTTGCATTAGTTTTAATGATATGTCAAGAAAGCTATACAATAGTGAAATTAAGAGTAAAAGCTTGGAAGAAGAAAAACAAAAAATGCTTGCAGATATTTCTCATGATTTAAAAACTCCAATAACTGTTATAAAAGGATATTCAAAGGCTATTTGTGATGATCTGGTTTCAGAAGAAGAAAAAAATCAATACCTTATGACCATATATAGGAAAGCTGATGATTTGGATGAATTGATTAATACTTTCTATGAATATAGTAAATTAGAACATCCAGATTATAAACTTGTATTTGAAAGAATTGATATATGCGAATATGTAAGAGTTTATCTTGCAGGAAAGTATGAGGAACTGGATATAAGAGATGTTGAAGTAGATGCTGATATTCCTGATGAGCCTATTTACTGTAATATAGATAGATTTCAACTAAAGCGAGTATTTGAAAATATTATTAACAACTCATTGAAACATAATGATAAAAACCTAGCTATACTGTTTAAATTAGAAAAAGATTATGATAAAGTAAAAATCAATATTGCTGACAATGGATACGGTATTCCTGAGGAAATAAGTAAAAATATATTTGAACCTTTTGTAGTAGGAGAAAAATCACGCACAAAAAAAGGTTCAGGTTTAGGACTAGCTATTAGTAAAAAAATAATAGATGCTCATGGTGGAAGCATAAGTATTGTAGAACCTAGAGAAAACTATAAAACTGAATTTGAAATTATGATTCCTAGGGAAGTATAATAAAAGCATGGAGTAGTATTCTAAATAGCTCCATGCTTTTTTTAACCTTAAACAATAATATTATAAATAGTTGTAGTAATAAAACATACAATAAAAGCTATAGCTGTAGGAATTAAAAATCCTAATACAGTCCACTTTGTACTATTTGTTTCCTTCTTTATAGTTAGTAGAGTGGTAGCGCATGGCCAGTGAAGTAAGCTAAATAACATCATATTCAAGGCTGTTAAATAAGTCCAGCCATTGTTTCTAAGAAGCTCACCAAGGGCTGATAGTTCATCAAATTCAATCATTTTACCCGTAGCCATATAACTCATAATCAAAATAGGTACTACGATTTCGTTGGCAGGAAAACCTAGTATGAATGCCAATAAAATAAAACCATCAAGTCCTATTACTTTACCTAAAGGATCTAAAGCTTTGGCGGCATGAGACAATATACTCATATCTCCAATGTAAATATTGGCAAAAATCCATATGATAATTCCTGCTGGAATAGCTACAGTAACAGCTCTTCTTAGAACAAACAAAGTTCTATCCATAATCGAAGTGTAGATCAATCTTCCTACTTGAGGTGGTCTGTATGGTGGAAGTTCTAAAGTAAAAGTTGATGGAATTCCTTTCAACAAAGTCTTAGACAACAGAAAAGAAACTAGTAAAGTAGTAAGTACACCTACAATTATTAATAAAGTAATGGAAAGGGCAGTGACACTACTAGATAAAAAATTGCTACTAATAACTGAGCTGAAGAATATACTTGATATGGCTATTAAGGTAGGAAATCGTCCATTACAAGGAACAAAGTTATTAGTAAGTATGGCTATCAATCGCTCCCTTGGAGAGTCGATTATTCTACAACCAATAACTCCTGCAGCATTGCAACCAAACCCCATACACATAGTCAAACATTGCTTTCCATGACAACATGCCTTCTTGAATAAATGGTCTAAATTAAAGGCTACTCTAGGAAGATATCCTAAATCTTCTAGTAAGGTAAATAAAGGGAAGAAAATAGCCATAGGTGGTAGCATGACAGATACAACCCAAGCTAAAGTTCTATACATTCCATAAGTTAACATTTCATTTAACCATAGGGGAAAGCCAATGCTATTTAACAAAGTATAAATTTTTGGTTCGATAGAAAATAGAAGATCAGAAAGCATGGCTGAAGGTACGTTGGCACCTTCAATGGTAATCCAAAGTATTCCACAAAGTAGTAATAACATAAGTGGAATGCCTAAGATTTTAGAGGAGACAACTTTATCAATCTTTTCATCTCTATCCATGGCGTTTTTATTAGTAATTGTCACAACTTCATCACTTATAGCCTTTGCATAGTCATAAGTTGTCTTGGTAAAGTGACTTCTTATTTTACTTTTATCAAAAACATCGGGCATTTTACTTTTAACATTATTTAATTCATTCAAAATATCATTTTCTGTATAATCATTTAAAGACGTTAAAATACTTTCATCGCCATCAATCAATCTAAGACCCAACCATCTAGGATTAATTGCAGGGATTATATTTATCAAATCTTCTTTAATGGAGCCAACTATACTTTCAATTTCTTCATCGTAGTATACAGGTTTATTTTCAAACTTATATTCATTTTTTACAACTTTATTTAAAGTTTCTTTAAGGTCTTCCATACCTAGTCCACTTCTGGCAGCAGTCAAAACAACAGGAATACCAAGTTTATCTTCAAGCTTATTCTTATCAATTTTAATACCTTTTTTATTTGCTTCATCAAGTAAATTCAAACATAAAACCACATTGTCTGTCAGTTCCATTACTTGAAAAAGAAGATTTAAATTTCTCTCTATACAAGTGCTATCACAAACAACAATAACAGCATCAGGACTTCCAAAACAAATAAAGTCACGAGCAACTATTTCCTCTTGTGACAGAGGAAATAAAGAATAAGTGCCAGGCAAATCTATAAGGCTGTAATTAATATCTCTATAAGAAAAATCCCCCCTAGCAGTACAAACAGTTTTACCAGGCCAATTACCTGTATGTTGTTTTAAACCAGTTAAATAATTAAAAACTGTACTTTTTCCTGTGTTTGGATTACCAGCTAAAGCAATCATAAATTCATTATCTTTTTTTTCTATATGAAAAATGTCTTCTAAAGATTTTATTTTAGTAGATTGTTGTGTCAAACCCATAATGTTATCCCCCTAAAATAAATAATTATTAAATATATGATACTAAGATTAAATTACTTTCTTCTTGGCGTAAAGCAATCTTACTACCCCTAATGTTGTAAACTGTTAAATTGTTTTTTGGACCCTTTCTAAGAACATCTATCTCAGCTCCTTCAGTTAAACCTAAAGCAAGCATTCTTTCTTTTAAGTTTCCCGTAGAAAGTAAACTCTCAACCTTAACAGTATTTTTCACCTTGATGTCTGTAAGTTTTTTCATATTGCACCCCCAATTAATTGATATCTAAAAATTAGCAGAGTCATTACCTAAGATGATCCTCAGCATATAGCTCAAGATAAGTGACAAACTTCACAAATAAGGTTTGTTTTAAGCAACGGACTTGCATGAAGCTGAGCAAAAGCATGTCGTTGACGATACGAGCGTAGTGAGTTTTAGCTTAGGCTAACATTCTTAATTTAGATTATGCACATATGACTAAAAGTGTTCGAAAAAGGTAGTAATATTTAAAACTTATTAAAAATATAAAATTATAGGAGGGGGTTTTGTGAGTAAAAGAGAAGATTACTACACTTTTAATGAGTATATGAAAAATAATAAATTAACACCTAGCGAAGAGGATTATATTGAGATGATTTACAGATTAAATCTTGAAAATGATAAAGTACAAGTTAAGGATATCTCTAAAAAACTCAATATTAAACCACCCTCAGTAACAAAAATGATAAAAAAACTAAATGATAAAAATATGTTAATTTATAAAAAATACGATAACATTGAATTAACATCTTTGGGAGAAAGTGTTGGAGAAAGACTTTTAAATAGACATAATACCATAAAAAAATTTTTAACTATTATTGGAATAAAAGAGTCTATTCATGAGGAAACAGAGACTATAGAACACACAATAAATGTTGAAACGTTGATAAAAATTGAGGAGCTAATTAATTTTTTTAGGGAGAATGAAGATGTTTTAAAAAGGCTTAAATCCTATCAAGAGGAAAATAAAGATTGAAGGGTGATTTCATGAAATTAGAACATATTTTAAAAGATATAGAAAAAATTTTATTATTAGGTCCTAAGGATGTAGAAATAAAAGGGTTAGAATACGATTCAAGAAATGTAAAAGAAGGGGATTTATTAATTTGTATTAATGGTGCTAATGTTAATGGACATAAATTTATTGAAAGTGCAAAGGCTAAAGGTGCAGTTGCATTTATAATTGAAGAAGATGTCCAAAAAGACGATGGATTTACTTATATAAAAGTAAAAAGCACAAATGAAGTTATGACTATTCTAGGAAGAAATTTTTATGAAGACCCAAGTGAAAAAATAGAATTAATAGGAGTAACGGGTACCAATGGAAAGACTAGTGTGGCGACTTTTTTAAAAGATATACTTAGCCAAGATGATAAATGTGGTTTTATTGGAACTACAGGTATATTTGATGGGAGAGATAATTATTTAAATAAAAATACAACTCCCAATAATATTGAAATTCAAAAAAGTCTAAATAATATGGTTAAAAATAATTGTAAATATTGTACTATGGAAGTTTCATCACATGCTTTAGCTTTAAAAAGAGTGGAAAATTTAAAATATAAAATAGGTATATTTACAAACTTAACAGAAGATCATTTAGACTTTCATAAAACCTTTGAAAATTATAGAAAAGCAAAAGAATCTTTATTTCACATGACCACAAGTGCAAATATTATTAATATAGATGATGTGAATGGAAGAATAATATTAGACAGTATTAAAGAATTAGAAGTGCCATATTACACCTATGGAATAAATTATGAATCTACATTTACGGCTAAGAATGTAAAGCTTTATGAAGACAAAACAGTATTTACATTACTTGGACCAAATAATTTTGAAACTAAAGTAACTTTAAATATGGTGGGACAGTTTACAGTTTATAATTGTTTAGCAGTTATTTGCGCTTGTTATGTATTAGGTATGGATATAAATGAAATTGTGAATCGAATAAGTAAATTAAAAGGTGTAAATGGTAGGTTTGAAAGGGTGGATAATAATAAAAATATTCATGTATTTGTGGATTATGCTCATACGCCTGATGCCCTGGACAATGTTTTAAAAAGTATAAAAGCATTTGCAAGAGGCAGAATAATTACAGTTTTTGGATGTGGTGGAAATAGAGAAAAAGAAAAAAGACCTCTTATGGGAAGAATAGCTCAAAAATATTCAGATTTAGCTATAATAACCTCAGACAATCCAAGGTATGAGGACCCAAGTGAAATAATAAAAGATATATTAATAGGGATAGATAAAAATAAAGAAAACTACATTGTTACAGTAGATAGAAAAGATGCTATTAAAGAGGCAATTCAAAGAGCAAAAGAAGGAGATATAGTACTTATAGCAGGTAAAGGTCATGAAAATTATCAAATAATTAAAGACGAAATAGTTGAATTTGATGATAAACTTGTTGCAAAAGAGATTTTGAATAATATGGATTAAAAGAGTTTAGGTATAAAATAAAAGTATGAAAAATTAAATGTAAATATTGAAATGGATAGTAAGTAGATTATTAAAAGAATTAAATTTGAATATATAATTAAAGTAAAAAAACAAGAAGAATGATAAGTTCTACTTGTTTTTTTTTGAAAGGTTATTTATTTTCTAATAATTTATGTGATATCTTATTTTTTTCAAACCATCTAATAGCAAAATCTTTAAAAAGAGTTTCATTTTTACTAAGTCGTCTATTTTTTAATTGTGATAAGAAAATATTTGCTGAGAAAGAGTTTTGCAAATGGCAAATATGTATGCTATTATCAATATTTTTTTTGTAAGATAAAGCTACATTATAAGGAAGTAGTGTTATACCTATATTTTCACAAACTAAAGCTAAAAGTGTTTTCGTTTGAGAGTCTATATACAAAGTGTTTGGAAAATAATTAAGATTGCCCCAAGTATTTAAAAATACATTATGTAAATAATAATCTCCATTGACGCAAATATATTTTTCCTTAGCTGTATCGAAAATATCTACAGAAGATCTTCCAGCCAAAGGGTGCTTTTTAGATGTTACAAGGACCAATTCATCATCAATTATTTTGTGAAGACTTAAAATATTTTTATGCTCATAATGGGAATTAATAAATCCTAGATTTAACATGGATTCATTAATGTATTCAATAATTTTACTATTAGACCTTTCGATTAAATCTACTTGAATATTAGGATATTCCATTTGAAAGTCTCCAATAAGAGATGCCACACCATATTCCACCATGGTATCTATTACTCCAATGGAGATAGAACTGCTTTCTTCACAAGAATATTTTTTCATATCTAATAAAATATTTTTATAATCTGCCATAGATTTGTGTGCGAACTTATAGAACTCTTCTCCTGCATCAGTGAGTTTTATACTTCTATGCTGTCTATTAAATAGCTCAACTCCAAGTTCTTTTTCCAATGATTTTATATGTTTTGATATTGAGGATTGAGATATATATAATTCTTGTGATGCTAGGGTAAAATGATTATACTTTACTATGGCTAAAAAAGACTTTAATTGTTCAAAAGTCATAAAAAATCCCCCTAACCTAAACCTATATCTTCTATTATAACAGATAACATGAGTTCTAGGGTGCACAATATATTATAATAAATTGAAGTTGAGGTAATTTAAATGACCTTCTCTTATTAAGAGATAAATTTGACAAAAAGTGATATACTAGATTTAATTTAAAAGTTTTTGGAGGCATAAAATTGAATAGTTCAGTGAAAAAATTAACAGAAGCTGCTATATTATCATCGGCTTTTATTATTATTACAATGATAGCTTTATCTACAGGATTAGGGTATGGCTTATATTTAGATTTTGGGGTACCAATAATATTTGCATTAATTTATTTTAGGTGTGAATTCAAATATACATTAATGTGTGGAATAAGTAGCGTTGTTTTAATTTTATTTGTTCTTGGTAACTTTGCAGCGGCCATATTAGTTAGCCAAAGTTTTCTGTTAGGATTATTATGTGGTTATTTAATATTAAAATCATCAGAGATTTTTGATGATTTGTATTTAGGGGCTATAATTGGCATTATATTTATGGTATTAGTAGATATTTATGCTAAAAATATTATAGGATATAGCTTTATGCAAGAATTCCAAGGATACATAGATTATGTTAAAAATAATCCAGCAATACTAGATAGATTAGAAAATTTATTGCCATTTATTAAGATTAATTTAGAGGTTATTTATTATTTACTTATAGCCATATTCCCATTTGGAATGGTATCTTGTATATATTTCCTATCTATAATGTGTGGAAAAAGACTTAGAATTTTGAATGAAAATGCAAAGAGAAAATACTTTATGATGAGATCCATAAGAAGCTATGGAAACTTTATGTGTATAAAAAAAGAGTATTTTTATTATGGATTGGGATATATTATTTTAGTTAACTTGTTAAGGATTAGTAATGTGAATATGACCAATGTTTATTTAAAAACAATACTTACTTGTTTGGAATATTTATCATACTATTTTATTTTCAGGGACACGCATATATTAATAGGAAATTATATAAATATTAAATATAAAAAGAGAAGCTTAAATTTATTATACTTTGGTGTTACAATAGTTTCTTTGTTTAGTATTTTTAGAATTACATTTTTAGTTTATGTGATAGTAGCAGTATTTATGGATAAAAAATTTGACTTAAGAAAAAAGCAAAAGTATATTGTGGATATTCATACAGAGAAATTAATAAGTACATATAAGATATAAAATTTCGCTAAAGTTGTTACTTAGAATTTAATTTTTAAAAAAATAATATGGAAAAATTTAAAAATATATTGCTAATGAATAAAAGTAATGTTACAATTTTATCATAATTTGAATATGAAATGGATCTATGAAGATCACAAAAAAGCCATGAAGGTGAATATACTTTCGTGGCTTTTTTTGTTAAAAATTAAAAATTATAGGGAAACATGACAAATTATAGGGAAATATAATATGAGGGGGCTAAAGAAAAATGAAATTAAAGAAAAATATTGCTAAGCTATTATCAATGGTATTATTAGTAGGAACTCTAGCAGGATGTTCTAATACTTCAAATGAGGGCTCTGATTCTTCAAAAAAATCTGGAGTTGAACAAAGAAAAGAAAATAATGAGTTAGTAGTTGCTGTTGGAGCAGAACCTGAAGCTGGGTTTGATGCAATAACTGGCGGACATGGATCTATAACTAAGCTGTTTTTCTCAACATTAATGAAAAGAGATAAAGAACTTGGATGGGAAAATGATTTAGCAAAGGATTATAAAATATCTGATGATAAATTAACTTGGACAGTTACAATAAGAGATGATGCTAAGTTTACTGACGGAAAAACTTTAACTGCAGAGGATGTTGCATTTACATATCAAACAACTAAAGACAGTTCAACAGAAGTTGACTTAACAATGATTGACAAAATAGAAGCTAAAGATGATACTACAGTAGAATTTAAACTTAAAAGACCAATGTCTACATTTATAGAAAAATTAGGTGCTTGTGGTATAGTTCCTAAACATGCTTATGATGATGCATTCAAAGATAATCCAATAGGATCTGGACCATACAAATTTGTAGACTGGGCAAAAGGACAACAAGTTATAGCAGAAGCTAATGAAGATTACTATGGAGATAAACCAAGTATAAAAAAATTAACTATGGTATTTTTAGAAACTGATGCAGCATATGCTGCTGTAAAATCAGGTGATGTTGATATGGCAACTATAAATGGAGACCTTGCTAAAGAAAAAGTTGAGGGAACTGAAATTTTAGACATACCAAGTATAGAAACTTATGGTGTGGAATTCCCAATGGTTGCAAATACTGGCAAAAAAACTGAAAGTGGAAATGAAATAGGAAATAATGTTACAAGCGATGAAGCAATAAGAAAAGCATTAAATACTGCTGTTGATAGACAAGGAATGGTTGATGGAGTTCTTAATGGATATGGAACAGTATCTACAACTGGACTTGAAAAAATGCCTTGGTTAAATGAAGAAACAGTTCTTGATGAGTCAAAATACAATGATGTTGATGCTGCTAAGAAAATATTAGAAGATGGTGGATGGAAAGATAGTGATAATGATGGAATATTAGAAAAAGATGGAACTAAAGCATCTTTCAAATTATTATATACTGCTGGAAACTATAGACAAGCAATGGGATTGGAATTCCAAAAAGTAGCTAAAGAATTAGGAATAGAAGTAACTTTAGAAGAAAGAACTTGGGATACAATAGTGGAAGATATACACAAAGAAGCTGTATTATTTGGATTTGGGTCAGGAGATCCATCAGAACTTTATAACTTATACTATGGTGGAGCTGCAAATACACCAGTTGAGTGGGATAATGCAGGATTCTATGATAATAAAACTGTAAATAAATACATAGACAAAGCTTTAGAGAGTGAAAATGAAGAAGAAGCTCTACCATACTGGCAAAAAGCTCAATGGGATGGAAAAACTGGTGCTTCAGCTATAGGTGATGCTCCATACTGTTGGTTAGTAAATGCAAATCATGTTTATATAGTAAGTGAAGGATTTGATATAGGAAATCCAGTTGTTCAACCTCATGGTGGAAGAATTTTTGATAATGTTACAGAATGGTCGTGGAAATAAGACAAAATAATCTATATAATGTAAGTAGAGGACATTCTTTTAGGATGTCCTCACATTAGAATATATGTGAAAATTCCATTCTTTCCTTGAATAAATACATTGGTATTTGTTCAAGGAAAGAATGGAATTTATAAATGCGAAGATTGCAAAAGGGGAGTTTATTGGATGAAAAATAGTAAAAATATAGGAGTTTTCCTATCAAAAAAAATTATAAGATTAATAACATTATTAGTGGCTCTCTGCATAGTTACTTTTGTGTTGATGGAGCTATCTCCAATAGACCCAGTAACAGCTTATGTGGGGGCTAGTACAAAAGTAAGTGCAGCACAAAGAGAATTAATTGCAGAACATTGGGGATTAAACCAACCACCAGTGGAAAGATTTATGTGTTGGTTCAAATCAATTATTCAAGGAGACTGGGGAACTTCATTAATTTATAGAAGACCAGTTCTAGAAGTTATAGGTCAAAAGTTTAAAGCATCTCTATATTTAATGATGATAGCCTGGGTTATTTCCGGCTTATTAGGTTTTGTAATGGGAATAATCAGTGGTACTAATGAAAATAAAGTAATAGATAAAATAATACGTGGATATTGCTATATAGTTATATCAACACCAACATTTTGGCTAGGTATTTTATTTATTATGGTATTTTCTGTTTCTCTTGGATGGTTCCCAGTAGCCCTGGGAGTACCAATAGGTGTAAGTTCAGCTGATGTGACCTTTACGGATTTAGTCAGCCATATAATTCTTCCTGCATTCACTTTAAGCCTTATAGGTGTTTCTAATATTTGCTTACATACTAGAGAAAAAGTTATAGAAGTTATGAATAGCGACTATGTTTTATTTGCAAAAGCGCGTGGAGAAAGCAAAAGAAGTATAATTTTTAACCATGTAATAAAAAATGTTTCACTTCCTGCCATAACACTACAGTTTTTATCATTTAGTGAATTGTTTGCAGGAACAATATTTGCAGAGCAGGTATTTTCTTATCCAGGATTAGGTCAAGCAACAGTATCAGCAGGACTTAAGGGAGACTTACCTTTACTTATGGGAATAGTAATAATCAGTTGTATATTTGTTTATAGTGGAAATGTGATTGCGGATTTACTATATAGAATAATAGATCCAAGGATTAAAGGAGGGGAAGCGGCATAATGAGTGAATTAAATAGCACTGTGAAAAGAAAATCTTCCCCCTTTGAATTTGGAATTAGAGAGAAAACAATACTTTCCCTAGTAATATTTATAGTATTTTTTATAGCAATACTTATTGCAGGGAGTGTTATTGATCCAGAAAAGTTTAGTATTGATTTAATTAATAAAAGTCAAGCACCTTCAATGACTCACATATTTGGAACGGACTGGATAGGAAGGGATATGTTTTTTAGAACATTAAAAGGACTAAGCATAAGTATGAAAATAGGAGTTTTATCTTCTATTATAAGTGGAATTATTGCTGTGATACTAGGTATCATAGGGCCTACTTGTGGAAAAAAAATAGATTCAGTTATAACTTGGTTTATAGATTTAGTCTTATCAGTACCTCACACTTTAATAATAATATTAATTTCCATGGCAGCGGGTGGAGGACTAAAGGGAATAGTTCTTGGGGTATCATTAACTCACTGGACGTCACTTACTAGAATAATTAGAGCAGAAGTTATGCAAGTAAAAGAATCTGATTATACAAAAATAGCAAGAAACTTTGGAAAATCAAATTTATATATAGCTAAAAATCATATTTTACCTCATGTAATACCACAGCTTTTAGTTGGAATAGTATTAATTTTCCCTCATGCTATCTTGCATGAAGCCTCAGTAACTTTCTTAGGATTTGGTCTACAATCTCATGAACCAGCTATAGGAATTATTTTATCAGAAGCTATGAAATATTTGACTAGTGGAAAATGGTGGTTAGCATTTTTCCCAGGTATATCTTTAGTTTTAGTTTCTATGATGGTAGATAATATGGGTAAAAAAATAGGAAAATTAATTGATCCTAAAACAGCGTATAACTAGGAGGTAGTCATGAATAAGGAACCAATTTTAAGTGTTAGAAATTTGGAGATATGTTTTAGTCAGTACACAAAAGGATTAAAAAGAATAGATTCAAAAGCTATAAATAATTTAGATATTGATTTATACAAAGGTGAAATATTGGCAGTTGTGGGATCTAGTGGCTCAGGTAAAAGTTTGCTTGCTCACTCCTTACTTGGAATACTACCTAGCAATGCGGTTACAAAGGGAGATATAACTTACAAGAATGAGCCATTAGATGAAAAAAGAAAAGAAAAACTTAGAGGAAAGGAAATTGTGTTTATTCCTCAATCAGTTAACTACTTAGATCCATTAATGGAGGTTGGAAAACAAGTTAAAATTTCTATAAAAGATAAAAAGAAAAGTAATAGCATACTTAGAAATGTTTTTAGCAAATATAATTTAGAAGAAAAAGTGGAAAAATATTATCCTTTCCAGCTATCAGGTGGAATGGCAAGAAAGGTGCTACTTTCTAGTGCGTTAGTTTCTGATTGCGAAGTAATAATAGCAGACGAACCAACACCAGGTCTTGATGAAAAGTCTTTGAACGAAGCATTGAAAGATTTTAGAGATTTAGCTGACAGTGGATGTGCATTGCTTATAATTACTCATGATATATCTGCAGCACTAAAAATTGCAGACAGGGTGGCAATATTCTATGGGGGTACTACTTTGGAAATTGCAAAAGCAGAAGACTTTAAAAATGGTGGAGAAAATTTAAGACATCCATATACAAAAGCACTATTTAATGCACTACCTAATAATAAATTCCAACCAATAAAAGGAAGTCAACCGCTGGCTAGTGAACTACCTGTGGGATGTTTATTTTATGATAGATGTGAAAAAAGAACACCTGATTGTGAAAACATAAAACCTGAAATGAAAGAAATAAGAGATGGAAAGGTGAGATGTTTATATGCTACTTAAGGCTGAAAATATTAACTTTAAATATAGAGGAGATAAATATATATTAAAAGATATAAATTTATCTGTGGATAGTAGTGAAATCGTTGGAATAGTTGCACCTAGCGGATTTGGAAAAACTACTTTTGCTAAAATCCTGGCAGGATATATAAAACCTGATAAAGGAAGAGTTTCTTTGGAAGGGTGTGAAAGTGAGAAGTCAGGATTTAACCCAGTGCAATTAATTTTTCAACATCCAGAAAAATCAGTAAATCCAAAATGGAAGATGATAAAAATTTTAAATGAAGCTTATGAAGTAAGTGATGAAATGATAGAAGCCATGGGAATTAAAAAAGAATGGCTAAAAAGATGGCCAAGTGAACTTTCTGGTGGAGAGCTGCAAAGGTTTTGTGTTCTTAGAGCACTTAGTCCACAGACGAAATTTCTGATTGCAGATGAGATGACCACAATGCTAGATGCCATAACTCAGGCTCAAATTTGGCAGGTGGTGATTAAGTACTGTAAGGATAATGGAATTGGGCTTATTGTTATTAGTCATGATAAGGATCTTGTAGCTCGAGTTTGTGATAGGGTTATTAACTTAGAGAACAATAGGGAAGTAGATAAGCTTATGGAAGTTAATGAGAATATAGTATAAATAAAAGTAAATTTTTATTTATGAAAGAATATATAAGGGTGTTTCACTAAAAATAGTGGAGCACTCTTTTTTAATATTACAAAATTATAATTTATATGTTTTGTGAAGACATTATAATTTTCAACTGCAAATAATAATATAAAAATTTGGGGATATATATTATTAGAGAAAATAATACTTAGATAAATATTGTCTTTATAATACAATGACGAAAGGATACGCTAAAAATGGAAGTAAATGCTTGGAGAGACTTTAAAGATGGAATTTGGCAGGATAAAATAGATGTTAGGGATTTTATACAAAGTAATTACACTCCATATGAAGGTGATGATAAATTCCTAGCTGGAGCCACAGAAAATACTAAAAAATTATGGTCACAAGTAATGGAATTAAATGAAAAAGAAAGAGAAAATGGTGGAGTATTAGATGTGGATACTCATACTGTATCTGGAATAAATGCTTATAAAGCAGGATATTTAAACAAAGATTTAGAAACTATAGTAGGTTTTCAAACAGATGAGCCATTTAAAAGAGCAGTAATGCCTTTTGGTGGTATAAGAATGGTGGAATCATCTTGTAAAGCATATGGATATGAGTTGGATGAAGAGATAATAGAAATATTTTCTAAATACAGAAAAACTCATAACCAAGGTGTTTTTGATGCTTATACAAAAGACATGAGACTGGCAAGAAAAGCAGGTATTATTACAGGTCTTCCAGATGCTTATGGTAGAGGAAGAATAATAGGAGATTATAGAAGAGTTGCTCTATATGGTGTGGATAGACTAATTGAAAATAAAATAGTTGAAAAAGATGAATTAGACGATGAAGAAATGTCAGAAGATGTGATAAGATTAAGAGAAGAACTATCTGAACAAATAAGAGCATTGGAACAATTAAAAGAGATGGCTGAAATTTATGGATTTGATATTTCTGTGCCAGCAATGAATGCAAAAGAAGCTATTCAATGGGTATATTTTGGATTTTTAGGAGCAATAAAAGACCAAAATGGTGCAGCTATGTCTCTTGGTAAAACTTCTACTTTCTTAGATATTTATATTGAAAGAGATTTAAAATCAGGATTAATAACAGAAGAAGAGGCACAAGAGATGATAGATCACTTTGTTATGAAATTAAGACTTGTTAAATTTCTTAGAACACCAGATTACAATGAATTATTCTCAGGGGATCCAACATGGGTAACAGAAAGTATAGGCGGTATGGGTCTTGATGGAAGAACACTTGTAACTAAAAACTCTTTTAGAATGTTAAATACACTTTATACACTGGGGCCATCTCCAGAACCAAACTTAACAGTTTTATGGTCCACTAGATTACCACAAGGATTCAAAGATTTCTGTTCAAAAGTTTCTATAGATACAAGTTCAGTTCAATATGAAAATGACGACATGATGACAAACTACTACGGAGATGACTACGCCATAGCTTGCTGTGTATCAGCTATGGGTGTTGGTAAACAAATGCAGTTCTTTGGCGCTAGAGTAAACTTAGCCAAAACACTGCTTTATGCTATAAATGATGGTGTAGATGAAAAACTGGGAACACAGGTAGCACCTAAATTTGGAAAAATAGAAGGCGAATACTTAGATTACGATGAAGTTTTAGAAAAGTTTGAACATTATACAGATTGGTTAGCAAAACTTTATGTAAATACATTAAATGTAATACACTATATGCATGATAAATATTGCTATGAACGTTTACAAATGGCTTTACATGATAGAGATATAGCTAGAACAATGGCGTGTGGTATAGCTGGACTTTCTGTTTGTGCAGATAGTTTATCGGCTATTAAATATGCAAAAGTTAAACCGATAAGAAATGAGCAAGGTATAGCTGTTGATTTTGAAGTGGAAGGTGACTTCCCTACTTATGGTAATAACGATGATAGAGTAGATAGTATAGCAGTTTATTTAGTAGAAAGCATGATGAATAAAATAAGAAGGAATAAAACTTACAGAAATGCTATCCATACTCAATCTGTTCTTACTATAACTTCAAATGTGGTTTATGGTAAGAAAACTGGTGCAACTCCAGATGGTAGAAAAGCAGGAGAACCATTTGCACCAGGAGCTAATCCAATGCATGGTAGAGATAAGAGTGGTTCACTGGCATCACTAGCAACTGTTGCCAAACTTCCATATAATCACTCAATAGATGGAATATCAAATACATTTTCTATCATACCAAATGCTTTAGGAAAAACAGAAGAAGAAAGAATAAGAAATTTAAGTAGTTTGATGGATGGGTATTTCTCACAAGATGCTCATCACTTAAACGTAAATGTACTTGTTAGAGAAACTCTACTTCATGCAATGGAACATCCAGAGCAGTATCCACAACTTACAATTAGAGTATCTGGATATGCTGTAAACTTTATTAAGTTAACTAAAGAACAACAAATGGATGTAATTAATAGAACATTCCATGAAAAGATGTAATTGAATATAAAATAGATAAGTAACAGAAATGATGACAGCCATGACTAGGTAGTATTGTAAAAAGTGTGTATTTTCCCATTGGAGAATACACACTTTCAAAAGATCCTTATGTATCTACTTTGTTTGCGCCATATCTAATCTCATGGATGAATAAGCATAAAGGTGATGTAAATATAGAGTATAGTGATATTACATCTAAATATCATATGTATGTAGTACAAGGACCTAAATCAAAAGATATGATAAATTCACTGGTAAAAGAAAACATAGATGAGGTCCCAAGTGAAGATAGTGGAATGATGAGAAACATAATGTCTTTTCAACTATAGGTAAAGGAATATCCACCAAAAGTTTAATAAATCTTAATAGTATGAAAATAAGAGATTAAAATTTAGGTTATTATTTTATTTATACATAAATCTCTAAAAGTCAAAACAAATCCCAAAAATAGATTAGAACAAGAATTCATATGAAATGCTTTCATTTTTTCATATAATGTAATAGTAAAGGAGGTGTAAACAAAAGATATTCAAATACTATTTGATGCAAATAGAATAAGAAAAATGAAAAAAGGAAGTATATTGTTAAATGTGGGAAGAGGAACATCTGTAGATACAGAGGCTTTATGTGATACAATAGAAAGTGAGCCTCTATCTGGGGGGGACTTGACGTAGTCAATCCAAAACAACTACTTAGTAATCATAGACTTTAGAATTTGAAAAAATGTTGTTATAACACCTTATATCTCTGGATGGTACAATTTAGAAGAAACATATGAACAAATATTTGATATTAGCTTAGAGAACTTATAAAGATTTTTAAGTAATGAAAAATTGTTTAATATTGTAGATTTTAATACAGAATATGTAAATATGCTTATCTAGTTATTAAAGAATACTACACTTAGTTTATGATAAGTCAGGGGGAGTTAAGAAACATGAATATATTGATTGGAGTTTTAATACCTTTTTTTGGAACAATACTGGGAGCTGCTTGTGTTTTCATAATGAAAAAAGAAATTAATGAATTAGTTAATAAAGGTTTACTGGGGTTCGCATCTGGTGTAATGATAGCCGCATCAGTATGGTCTTTAATTATTCCATCTCTTAATATGAGTAGCAATATGGGAAAATTATCATTTATACCAGCAGCTTTAGGAATTTCTATAGGCATAGTATTTATGCTTTTATTAGATATTATAATACCTCATATACATTCTAATAATGACAAACAAGAAGGATTAAAAAGTGAAAAAATAAAAAAAACAACAATGCTTGTATTGGCAGTTGTTCTTCATAATATACCAGAAGGAATGGCAGTTGGAGTAGTTTTTGCAGGGATTATGGGGCAAGATAGCGTTATAACAATAGCTGGAGCTTTCGCACTTTCTATAGGGATTGCAATTCAAAACTTTCCAGAAGGTGCTATAATTTCAATGCCACTTAGAAGTGAAGGCTTTAGCAAATCAAAATCATTTTTATATGGAGCATTGTCTGGAGTAGTGGAACCTATTGCTGCATTATTGACAATTCTATTTTCATCAACTATTGAACCATTAATGCCATATCTTTTATCTTTTGCTGCTGGTGCTATGATTTATGTCGTAGTAGAAGAATTGATTCCAGAATCATCTGCAGGAGAACACTCTAATATAGGAACAATTGGATTTGCGCTAGGTTTTGTAATAATGATGATTTTAGATGTGTCACTTGGATAAAATTTTGTATAAAAAACATATTAGTTAATATATATAATGGACTGTCTCAATATACGTTTTAATTGTATAAAGAGGCAGTTCTTTTTTACTTACAAGGAATTTAACTCTCACTGTTTCAATACATTTAGAAATATTCCTAGTAATTTAATTAAAGACCTCGTAAGTGTATTGGTTACAAAACACTTGTGGAGGCCTTTGCTGTAGCATAAACATAAAGTGTTGAACTTGAGTTGACGATTTAGCATATAATATAATAGTAAAGGATGTGTAAACAAAAGATGACTAAAAACGAAAAAATAGAAATAATAAAAAAGGCCTCAAAACTACTTTTAAACAACAACAAAGAAAAAGCTTTAGAAATCATAAATAATCAGTACAAATTTGAATATAAAAAATAGAAAAAAGAAGTTATAGTGATAGACAAAAACTAAGAATCTTTATAAGACATAGATTTATTGATAGGTATAGTGAAGACAAATTATTAAAGTCAGGTATTCTAAAAGTTTTCTCCACATACTTTCCAAAAGAATTTCCATATCATAGAAACGGGAAAATGGACGAGACCTACATGGCTTATTGGTAACTGGTACCTACAATAGACCATATAAATTCCATAGCTACAGGTGATAAAGATGAAGACGATAATATAATTACGACATCTCAATTAAATAATTCAATAAAATCAAACTGGACATTAGAACAGTTGAGATAGAAAATTTATGATATTGGAGATAGGTAACATAGTCAAGTAGTAAGGCGAATGTAGTTATTTTACTATTTCTTACAATAGTACTAAAAAATAGCTCTATTAATTTTATATTAACTAATAAAGCTATTTTTTATGCCAACTAAATTAACAAATCAAAGACTTAATCCCAGCACTTATTGTACCTTCCAACATACCACCATGATAGGAAATAACTTTACTTATAGGTAGTTGTGAGACCTTTTTTACAGAATTAAGGTAAGTTTCATTATCAAAATTTAACCCTTTATTAGTAAGTTCCAATAAATTAAGTTGTATATTTAATAAATTGCCTGCAATTAAAAGCTCTTCGTCTTTTATATATAAACTAACATGACTAGGTGTATGACCGGGTGTGGATATCACTTTGATATTGTCAAAATGAGGAGTAATATCATTATCATTTAATTTTATATGAACTAAAAATTTATTATCAAGTGAAGGAGCCATAACTATAACATCTGGTATAGCATTTACAATATCTTTTGTACAACCTAAATTGTCAAAACCTTTATGTGTTAAAAGTATATAGCTTAAATATCTTATATCAAGTCCTTCCTTATAAAAGGCAGTTTTGATAGTTTCAAACTCTCCTGGATATGCACTGTCAACTAAAAGCATTTTTCCTTTATTCATAATTACTACAGGATAAGTAAATTTATCCGGATGCATTTTCGTTGGAATTTTTAGCATATATATATTGTCATTTACTTTCATTTTGCCTCCTATTTTTCTGATTTATATATATTATCGGAAATGTGAGCTTTATTATGTTGATAAAAAAATAGCAGAAAAGTAGATAATTTTAAAAGTTTGTAAAAAAGTATAATTTTGAGTAAGATCGTTGTCTGAAGTGCCGGCAAAATGTTTCGCCGACACGTCGCTCAAGCGAAGTGAATTTTTTATTAAAATAGAGGGTAAATTATAGAAGATAATAGCGATTATTACATAAGAACAAATAGGAGGGAAATTAATGGTAAAAAAATTTAGAAATACCATGGTAGTATTTTTAACCTTAACACTAATAATAAGTAACTTAGGAAGTATAACTTACTCATTTGCACAAACAAATAAAGTAAATCAAAGTATTACTACAGACTGTAAGCCTGATAAAGTCACAAATGTACAGGTAGCAAAAAAAACTTCCACATGTATAAAACTACAGTGGAGTAGTGTAAAATGTGCTACTGGATATAGAATTTACAGATCAACTATGAAGAATGGGATATATAGAAAAATTGAGGAAGTATGTGGAAAAACTACATGCTATGTAGATAAGGATTTGGATTGTGGAACTAATTATTACTACAAAATTAGAGCGTTTAAAAAAGTAGGAGATAAAACATGTTTAGGTTGCCCATCTGATATACTAGATACTACAACTTGTCCAGCTGTAGTAAAATTTCTAAATGCTAATTGTGTATCTAACTCTTCTATAGAATTAGATTGGCAAACTGTATACAGATCTTCTGGATATGAAGTGTATAGAGCAATTAGTGAAAATGGAAATTATGAAAGAATAGCTACTCTTACAGATAATGGAAAAACTTCTTTCAGAGATAAGAATTTGAGAAGGGGTAAAAAATATTATTATAAAGTAAGAGCTTTTAAAGAATTGAACGGTCAGATATGCTTTGGAGAATATTCGGATATTTTAGATGTTTGCACTGAAAAATAATATATAAAAGAGTGATTAAAATAAAAAAAGTAATGTTAAAAGGCATTATCTATAGATAGTGCTTTTTTTGTGAGAAAATAAACAATGAAATCAAATAATTATGGAAATTTTGATAAGTTTATGTGATTAAGGTATAATAAATCATGTTCAAATGTGTTTGAATTTGTTTGTTATTAAATAAACGAACATAAATAAACAAAAATGCTTGCAAAAAATGAGGGTTTATGGAATAATGTAAACATAGACGAACATAAATGAACTTCAAAATAAACATGAAAAGAAGGTATGATAATGTTCCAATTAGATAGACACAAAAAAATATATGATTATATAGTTAAAAATAAAAATGCTACAGTAAATGAATTAGCTGATATTTGTGAAGTGGCAACCATGACCATAAGAAGAGATCTAGATAAGATGGAAAAAGATGGTCTAATCACCAGGGTATTTGGGGGAGCTGTAATAGATAGTTCCATGGTAAAAGAAGTTGACTACGAAGACAAAGAAAAATGCTATATGGAAGAAAAAGTAAGAATTGCAAAAGAAGCAGTGAAGCTAGTAAATGATAATTCCATAGTTATTTTAGACGCAGGTACAACTTGCATGGAAATAGCAAAACAGCTAGTTGATAAAAATAATTTAAAAGTAATTACAACAGATATATTAATTGCTGCCTATTTAATGAAGTATGAAAATTTAGAAGTTTATTGTACAGGTGGAAGAATTCAAAGAAACACAGGAAGTTGTTTAGATACTTATACTATAGATTTCTTAAATAATATAAATGCAGATATATGCTTTGTGGGGGCAAGTGCTATAAATCAAAACTTAGAACTATCAACTTTTGTTCCAAACAAAGCCAAGGTGAAACAAGCCATGATAGAAGCTGCCATGCATAGAGTCCTTGTAACTGACAATTCAAAATTCAACAAAAGAAGTTTTACTAAAATCAGAAGCTTAAAAAATTTTGAAATAGTCATTGCTAATGAAGGGTTAGATGAAGAATTGATAAAGAAAATGGAAGATGAAGGTGTAAACATTAAATTAGTTTAAAGATGGGGGAGACATATGAAATTATATGTAATAGCCGATGATCTTACAGGCGCAAATGCAACAAGTGTTTTATTAGCAAAGGAAGGCTTTAAATGTTCCACATTTATAGATTCAGCTCTTCTAAATGATGAAAATATGAGTCGTTGTGATGTAGTAGCTATAAGCACTGATAGTAGAGGTATTACTAAAGAAGAAGCTTATGCAAGAGTAAGCGAAGAAGTACAAAGAGTTAAGCATTTACAACCAGTATACACAAAAAGAATAGACTCAACTTTAAGAGGAAACATAGGAGCAGAAATAGATGCAATCTTAGACCAAGATAAAAATTCAATTGCTGTAGTTGTGGCATCTTATCCTGACTCGGGGAGAATTTCTATAGGTGGATTTTTATTAGTAGATTCAGTTCCACTACAAAATACTTTAGTGGCAAAAGACCCAAAATGCCCAGTTACCAATTCAAGTGTTAAGGAAATTATACAAAGTCAAACTAAATTTAAAGTATCTGATATACAAATTAGTGATGTATTAAGAGGAGAAGAATTTTTAAGTAGAAAAATTAACTTATTAGTGGATGAAGGAAATAGAATAATTGTTATAGATGCAGTAACTAATGATGAAATAGAAACAATAGCAAAAGCATCTGCTTTAACAAAATTAAATGTTATACCAGTTGATCCTGGACCATTTACTAAATGTTTGATGAATACTAAATATGGATCTTCTCATGTGGGACAAGGTAAGAAAGTTTTTTTTGCCATAGGAAGTGTTAGTAAAACTACTATAGGTCAAATAGAAAACTTAGTTGCAACAAAATCACCAGCTCTTGTGAAGGTGAATCCATTAAAACTTATTGATGATGAGCAAATAGACCAAGAAGTTGAAAGAGTATTACATATAATAGAAGGAAAATTAAAACTTAACCAATCTAATATTGTTGGAATAACTACAACAACTAGGGAAGATGAAGTTTTAAATTTGAGTGAGCTATCAGAAAAACTGGGAATGGATGAAGAAGCCATATCAGTTAAAATAAATAAAGGTTTAGCAAAGATAACAGAGCTAGCCCTAGAATTATCAAATTCATCCATAGGAGCACTATACACTAGTGGTGGTGATGTAACTATGGAAGTTATGAAAAGACTAGGTGTGGAAGGTATAGATATAAAAGATGAGATCATACCGCTGGCTGTTTACGGCAGATTTATAGGAGGAAAATATCCTAATATGCCAGCAATCACAAAAGGTGGCCTTATAGGTGATAAGAAAACATTATCACTTTGTATAGATTACTTGGCAACAAAAGTATCTACACAATATTACGTTAAGTAGTAAAAATATGGCGCCAACGTAATTGCTTCGGCAAGCTCAGCAATTCACGTTGCTTAAAATTCGCTACGCTCATGACGCCAACGATATATCTTTGCTACCGCTTCAGATATATCCGTTGCTTAAATAAATATAAAGAAAGAAGTTAAATTTGGAGGAAGAATTATGAATAAAGCATATATAGGAGTACCTTTAGGAGATCCAGCAGGAATAGGACCAGAAATAGTAGTTAAATCAATAGCAAAAGAAGAAACAAACACTTATGCGAACATAGTTGTATTTGGAAATAAAGAAATATTAGAAAAAGCTATAGAAGTTTGTGAAGTTGAAATGACAATAAATGTTATAGAAGATCCAAAAGATGGAGTATATAACAATAAAACATTAAACTTAGTAAATATAGATAATATAGATATGGACAAGTTTGTTCCAGGTGAAGTTAGTGGAATGTGTGGAAAGGCTGCTTTTGAATATTTAGCTAAATCAGTAGATTATGCTATGAATAGTAAAGTTAAAGCTATAGCAACTACACCACTTAACAAAGAATCATTTAAAGCGGGAAATGTACCGTATATAGGACATACAGAAGTGCTAGAAGATTTAACAAAAACATATAATCCTTTAACTATGTTCCAAGTTAGAGATTTAAGAGTATTTTTCTTAAGCAGACACGTATCACTTAGAAAAGCTTGTGATTTAGTAACTGAGGAAAATATGTATGAATTTATAGTAAGATCAAAAGAAGCTTTAAGACAGCTTGGAATAGAAAATCCTAAAATGGCAGTTGCAGGGCTAAATCCTCACTGTGGAGAGCATGGACTATTTGGTGATGAAGAAAGAGAAATAGAACCAGCTATAGAAAGAGCAAGAAAAGAAGGAATAGATGTAGTAGGACCAATAGGTGCAGATTCAGTGTTCTTCTTTGGGCTACAAGGAAAATTCGATGCAGTACTTTCTCTATATCATGACCAAGGACATATAGCTACAAAAACTGTAGACTTCCACAGAACTATATCATTAACTAATAATATGCCGTTCTTGAGAACATCAGTTGATCATGGAACAGCTTTTGATATAGCATGGAAAAACATAGCCAACGAAGTAAGTTTAGTAGAAGCAATAAGACTTGCAGGAGAGTATGCTCCAAACTTTAATAATAAGTAAGTTTCACTTTATCCATATTGAAAACAATGTATCTAAATTAACGTTATTAGCAATTGAGGATACGAATTTTTAGATACATTGTTTAAAAAATGATAAGTATTATTTATATAGTAATCATAAATTAAAATTTATTAACTTGGGGGAATCGCAATGAATAACGAATTAGTTGTATCAGGACCACAAATATTAATAGGTCTAGGCCTTGGAATAACATTATTAATATTTATGATGTTAAAAACTAAGGTGCATCCATTCTTAGCAATGATAATAAGTGCATCAATAACAGGATTAGTTGGTGGAATGCCAGCTGGAGATGTAGTAAACAGTATAACAACTGGATTTGGTAATACGCTTGGAAGTATAGGTATAATTATAGGATTTGGTGTAATGATGGGTGAAATATTTGAAGTATCTGGAGCAGCAAAAAAGATGGCTCAAATATTTGTTGAAAAGTTAGGTAAAGGTAGAGAAGAATTAGCTCTAGCTATTACAGGATTTTTAGTATCAATACCAATTTTCTGTGATTCAGGATTTGTAATTTTATCACCACTTGCAAAATCAATATCAAGAAATACTAAAAAATCAGTTATATCTTTAGGTTTATCACTAGCACTAGGTTTAGTTATAACTCATACATTAGTACCACCTACTCCAGGACCTGTAGGAGTTGCAGGAATATATGGAGCAAACGTGGGGACTACATTATTATTAGGGATTGTTTGTGCTATACCAATGACATTAGTTGGACTTCTTTATGCTAAGTATATAGGGAAAAAACAATATAAAGTACCAAGTGAAGATGGTGAAAGCTATTTAACTAGCGAAGATTTAGGATCAATTGCTTATGATGAAGCTGCAGCAACTTTAATAGGAACAGAAGAAGTATTACCATCAGCAGTTATGTCATTTATGCCAATATTTGTACCAATAATATTAATATTAATGAAAACAGTTACTACACAAATGGGATTAACAGGTGGAGCAATAGAAGTAATAAACTTCTTGGGAGCACCAGTTATAGCTGTTGGTTTAGGTTTGATAATAGCAATATATGGACTTGGTAAAGACCAAGACAAAAAAGAAATTACAAATACTATGGAAAAAGGTATAAAATCTGCAGGTGTAATTATGTTAGTTACTGGTGCAGGTGGAGCATTAGGAATGATAATAAGAGATTCTGGTGCAGGAGACTACATAGCAGGACTTATAGCAAATACTGCCCTACCAGCTGTAATAATACCATTTGCAATATCATCAATAGTAAGACTTATACAAGGTAGTGGTACAGTTGCTATGACAACAGCAGCGTCTGTAACAGCACCAATGATGGCTACTCTTGGATTATCTCCAGAACTTGCAGTATTATCAGCTTGTATGGGTTCACTTGTATTCTCTCACTTTAACGATTCTTATTTCTGGGTTGTTAACAGAACTTTAGGAGTTACTGAGGTTAAGGAACAATTAAGAGGTTATTCTATAGCAAGTACGATAGTATGGGCTGTAGGATTTGTAGAGTTAATGATATTAAATATATTTATGTAATATATAAGGTCAATCTTACTATTTTAGTGGGATGGCCTTTTTTAGTAAGAAGAAAAGTAGTAAACTAGAGGTGAGTCAATATATATTTAAAAATACAGCTTTATACTATTTAAAAAACAGATAACTATATTATAATTAAAGAAAAAGCTTATATTAGGTGATATAAAAGAAGTAGTTATAAAAATGAAATCAGCAAGTTTTGAAGAAGTTAAAGAAATAGTAGATAGGATAAAAAGCAAAACATTAAAAGAAGTTTTACATATTAAAGCAGTGAGAGAAGAAGTATCATTATATGATAATAAATTTGGAGGAATTCCTTACCTACCAATGGACAAAGAGATTCCTAGAAATAAAAATGGAGAGAAATTAAGATTATTAGCACAAATAAATTTTGAGTAAATGTCATTGTAATCACTTAGTTTAAAGTTTAATTTATCATCAACCTGAGGAGTTTCAGATTTATCGTTGGGTATAAAAAACCAACTTATTGTAGTATTGTCCAAATCTTTAGTTTTTGAAAAGGAACATAAAGAAAAATATAAAGATGATATAAGTAAAATGAAAATAAATTTCTTCAAAAAGGCACCTCCTACATATAAATTATAATTCCATATTATAGAGAACTTATGTGATTATTATGTATGAAAAATTAGAAAAAATAGGGAGATTAATAAAAAAAGAGTTAATTATATTATTATAAGTAACTCTTTTTATATGAAATGATTTAACCAGCTTTGTCTATATTATCATCATCATATCTACGACTATTCAATTTATCCATACCTTTAGATGATGCTATTAATGCTAAATAACATATAATTATAAATGCAAATACAGAAATCCATGCAACTCTATATCCAAATTTATCAACGAATACTCCAAATACTGATGAACCTGCTGCAAAACCTACAGCAAAGAATATTTGAATTACACCTAGTATGGCACCATATTCTTTTTGACCGAAGAATGAACCTGTTAAAATAGATGGCCCAATCATATAAGCAAATACTGATAAACCTTTTAATATGGCAAAAGCAAATGCAAGCATTGGCATTTCTTTAGCAAACATTAAAGATAAACATGCAAATGCTGATAATCCAAAGGCAACAAAAAGTGATTTAGTTATACCTAGTTTATCAAATATTGCTCCACCAATTAAGTTTCCTAATAAACAGAATATGGCAAATACTGATCCTACGGTTCCAACTAGAACTGGACTCATACCAACATTAGTCTTTAGATAAGCTGGAAATTGAACGGCTAAAGCTGATACATACATACCTAAGAAGAATAGCCCTAGTCCAAATACCCAGAAATAGCTAAGTTTTGTAGCCTCTTTGAAAGAGTATCCCATTTTGTTAGATGGAGTATCTGATGGTACTGTTGAATTTTTACCCCTTACAATTTCACTTCCATCTCTAGGCATTCTTAATAAGAAAATGGAAACAGGTAAACCAACTATTAATGATAGTATACCAAACATCATATAGGTTCTACTTGGACCATTGGCTGCAAGTGATGATGTAACTAATTGTTGTAAAAATATATTACCAAGACCACTACCAGCAAATGCTATACCCATAGCTTTACCTTTTGTAACATCATCAAACCAGCTGTTTATCAAAAGAGGAACACCTATTGCAGATATGACAGATGTACCAATTTGAACTAAAGCAGAAACAAGATAAAATTGCCATAACTCTCTACACATGGAGAATAGATAGAATCCTCCACCAGAAAGTATGCATCCGACAACATACATTACTTTAGTGTTTACCTTATTGAATAAAGCACCTATAAAAGGTGATGCAACAGCAGATGCAACTGTACCTATTGTGAATATTAAGGAAAAACCTGCAAGGGTAAATCCAAATTCTTCCACAACATAACTAACAAATTGTGGTTGAATATTGGAAGCTACACCAAATGGTATGGCTTGGATAAGTACACAAGCAATTACTATTAACCAAGCAGTTGAAAAATTCTTTTTATTAATAGAATTAGTCATCATAAAAACCTCCTTTTTTCATTAAGTAGCTTTTATATAATTTGCACTAAATAGAAAAATATATTA
>NZ_JANKBY010000169.1:0-7597 GCF_024621905.1 Terrisporobacter muris | reverse complement strand
CAAATTGTATTTAAAGTGATATTTATCTATCTCTATGTGACAAAATATTTTATTTGACGACATATATATATATATGTTATATTGTTTTAAACATATATACGTCACTGAAGGATTACTTTTCTGAAATACTTACCTTCGAAAACATTCTCCCGAGCGAGTATCAAATGTTACCAATAAATAGTTATGTATTGTTCGCCAACAAATTATAATAACTATCGAGGTATTATTGATTATGAAAAAAACTAAAAACAACAAAAAACAATTTTTCTATGGATGGGTTATCGTTTTCGCTTGTATGCTTATTCAAGCTGTACCATTTTCTATAGCAGCCAACTTACAACCCGCATTCACTAACTATGTAATGTCTGGGGAAGGGTTTTCACTGGCCCAATTTTCTCTAATATTTACTATAGGTACAGTAGTATCTGCGGTATCTTCTCCTTTTATAGGAAAGTTATATTCTAGTCCAAAAGCTAATATAAAATTACTTTATACTTTAGGTGTTTGTATATTAGGTGGTGGATTTGCCGCTTTCTCATTAGCTGGTGATAATATTTTTGCTTACTATGCATTATCAGTATTAGTTCAAATAGGTTCTGCTATAGTATCTGCTATAGGTGTTCCAACACTTATAAATGGGTGGTTTACTGAAAATAAAGGTTTAGCTATGGGTCTTGCTTTTTCTGGTGGTGGACTAGGAAATATGGTACTACAATTGCTAGCAGGTAAATGGCTTCCTACTATAGGATACCAGCAAGCTTATTTTAGATTCGGCATAATAGCTATAATTATCGCTTTACCAATAGCTTTATTTGTATTAAGATTACCTAGATCTGAAGCTGAATTAGCTAGCAATACTTCTAATAAAAAATCAGAAAATAAAAATACTACATCTTCTAAGTGGGGCTATACTTTTGCTGAAGTTAGCAAAATGAAATTCTTCTGGATATTCGCTTCTTCATTTATATTCGTAGGTTTATATGTAGGTGGTATGGTATTACAATTTATACCTTACTTACAAACTTTAGAAGCTGAAAAAGTATTTACTTTAGGCGCTGCTACTGTTGCCGCTTCTTTTGGATTATTCTCCATGTTCGGTAACTTATTCGGTGGAATGCTATTCGATAAATTAGGCATAACAAAATCCTTAGCTTTAGCAGGTATACTAGTTATAACTTGTGGTTTCTGCTTAATATTTGTTCCGCAAATAAATGCACTAGGATTTGTATTCGCTATATGTATGGGTATTTCAATGTACTCTTATATAATAGGTCCTTCTTATTTAACAGGTGCACTATTCGGTAGTAAAGACTTCGGTACTATTTTAGGTATAGTTCAAATATTCTTTGCAGCTGGATTTGGTATCGGTACAACTTTATTCGGTGTAGTTGTTGGATTTGGTGGGTTCCAGATTGGATGGATATCTACAATAATTTATGCTATTTTAGCTTACGGTGGATTATTAATATCAACTTCTGGAATAATCAAACATAATAAAGAAATAAATGTTATTGAAAGCAAAAAAATTGCTTAGTAACATTCTAAAAAAAGCTGTTTCAATTATATTGAAGCAGTTTTTTTATTTTAATACCTTTTCTAGAATCTATTTTTTATTAATTTTCCTAAACCATAAATTAATTATGTATTTTTATGAAATAATAATGTTTAGAAGCAAAAGTATTTATAATTTGTTACAAAAGGAGAAGATGTATGGATAATATAATAAATGAACAGCAACCAAAAGGTAAAAAAACATTTTTCTATGGTTGGGTCATAGTTGCATCATGTATGCTTATCCAAGCTATACCATTTGGTGTAGCAATGAATGTTCAGCCTCAATTTATAAATTTCGTAACTAATGGAGAAGGATTTACTTTGACTCAATTCTCTCTTGTGTTTACTATAGGTACAATTGTATCTGCAGTTGCGTCACCTGCTATAGGAAAAATTTTATCAAAACCTAAAATAAATATAAAACTTGCATTTTTAGTAGGGTCTATTTTATCTGGCGGTGGTTATGCTTTAAACTCTTTAGCTGGAGGAAATTTATGGGCTTATTATGGAATAGCTGCATTAGTACAAGTAGGTACAGCAATAATTTCTGCAATAGGTGTTCCCCTACTAGTAAACTCATGGTTCAAGAATAATAAAGGTATGGCCATGGGTCTCGCTTTTTCTGGTGGTGGAATTGGCAATATATTTTTGCAACAAATTGCAGCTAGGCTTTTAACGAATCCTAATATAGGTTATTCTAAAGCATATTTTATATTTGGCATGATTTCATTGGCAGTTTCAATACCAGTATCTTTATTTTTAGTAAAACTTCCAAAAGGACCTGAAGATTTAGCTGGTAATCTACCTAAAAAGAAGGATTCAGCACAAACTAAGCATATTTCTTGGGGCTATACATTTAGCGAAGTTAGCAAAATAAAATTATTTTGGATTTTATGCATAGGATTTATATTTGTAGGCTTCTATGTAAGCGGTTTATCTGTGCAATATATTTCTTATCTATATAGCATCGGGTTAAACGCTTCCTTTGTAGCTAATGTAGGTTCTATATTCGCTTTATTTTCCATATTCGGTAACCTATGCGGAGGCTTATTATTTGATAAATTAGGAATTAAAGGTTCACTTATATTAGCTGGTATTATGGTTATTTGTTGTTCCTTATGTTTAATATTCCTTCCAAATATAAACTTTCTTGGTTATATTTTTGCTATTTTACTTGGTATAAGTATGTTTGCTTATATAATAGGTCCTTCTTATTTAAGTGGAGCTCTCTTTGGAGATAGAGAGTTTGGTACCATATTAGGTATAGTCCAAGTTTTCTTTGCTATTGGATATGCAGTTGGAACTGTAATATTTGGGTTATCAGTTGAAAACTTAGGATATACAACTTCTTGGATGATAACCATAGGGTATGCTTTAGCAGCTTATGCTTGTTTATTAGTATCTAGCGTAGGTATTGAAAAACATAATCGAGACATAAATGTTATAGAAACTAAAAGAATATCTTAGTTAAATAAAAAAAGACGATTTTTAATCGTCTTTTTTTATTTAAGTTTTTTATTTTATTGAAATTCAACATTAAGAATATTACAATTAAACATATCTGACTGACTAGTCAGTTCTATAATTAAGAAAGAGGTGAAATATTTGTTACCAAAATTCAGTGTAAGAAAACCTTTAACTGTATTTGTTTCTGTAATCATGGTATTAATGCTGGGATTTGTGTCCTTTACAAAGATGACCCCAGACTTATTACCTAGCATAGATTTACCTTATGTAATTGCCATGACTACATATCCGGGTTCTAGTCCAGAAAAAATCGAAACAACAGTTACAAAGCCAATTGAACAAGCTGTAGCAACTACAAACGGAATTAAAAATGTAACTTCTGTTTCAAATGAAAACTACAGCGTAGTAATTCTAGAATTTAATCAGGATACTAATATGGATACTGCCATGTTAGACCTAAATGGAAAAATAGACTTAATCAAAGATTCTCTAGAAGACGGTGTTGGTGAAACTACTTTAATGCAACTTAATCCAGATATGATGCCTGTCATGACATTAAGTGTTGATGTAAATGATATGAATATTGAAGAAGTTTCAACTTATGTTAACAATGAGATAATACCTAAATTCGAGCGTATAAATGGTGTTGCTTCTGTTAGTGGCGTTGGATTAGTAGAAAAACAATTAGAGATATCTTTAAACAAAAATAAAATTGATGAACTTAATAACAAGCTAAAATCTAGCGTTACATCTGAGTTGAACAAGCAGCAAAGTCAACTTAATAGCGCTAAATCAGAAATACAAAATGGAAAAGCAGCTCTTGAAAAACAAAGTAGCATTCAAATGAAAAAACTACTTGAAGCTAGCAGTCAACTTCAATCTGGTATAAGCCAATTAGAAAGTATGGCTGGTATTTTAAATTCAACAGGTTCTAGTAAAGAAGACTTAGAAAAGTATATTTCTAGCGCAACTACTACTCTTAATGACACTAAATCAAAATTAAAAGAACTCAAGAAACAATTAAATAATTTACCTGACGATTCCGATGTACACAAAGAAAAATTACAAGAGGATATAGAAGGTTTGGAAGGAATTATAACTTCTTTAGAAAAGGCTATAGTAAATGCAGGCCAGGGAATAAGTGCAGTAGATTCTTTGGAAACATTAAAAAAGCAACAACAAGAGTTAGAAAATGCTAAGCTTACTCTTTCTCAAGAATTAACTAAAGCTACTGTACAACTTTCTGTTAGTGAGTCTCAAATAAAATCAGCTGAAACTCAATTAAATGAAGCTAGAAAACAAGCTTTAGACTCAGCAGATATAACAGACAAAATCACCCCAGAAACAATTAATCAAATTCTATCAGCAGAGAATTTTTCCATGCCAGCAGGATATATTTCTGATGATGATACTGAATACTCTGTAAAAGTAGGAGATAAATTCACGTCTATAAATGAAGTCAAAAACTTGATATTATTCTCCATGGATGGTATTGGGGATGTACACCTTAAGGATATAGCTAATGTAAAAGTATCAGATAACTCATCAGACAATTATACAAATATAAATGGAAATGCTGGTGTTATGCTATCTTTCCAAAAAACTAGTACTGCTTCAACTACTAAAGTATGTAATGAAATAAATAAAGTAATAAATGATTTAAATGGTACTAATAATAAATTACATATTCTCTCTTTAATGGACCAAGGTGTTTACATAGATTTTATCGTATCTAGCGTACTTCAAAACCTAGTTTACGGTGGAATACTAGCTATTTTAGTTTTACTAGTATTCTTAAAAAGTATAAAACCAACTATAGTAATTGCTTTTAGTATTCCTATAAGTTTATTATTTGCCATAGTTTTAATGTACTTCAGCGGCGTTACATTAAATATTATATCTTTATCAGGATTAGCTCTTGGTGTAGGCATGCTGGTTGATAACAGTATTGTTGTTATTGAAAATATTTATAGACTTAGAAATAAAGGTATGAACAAGTTTAAAGCTGCTGTATATGGAGCTAAACAAGTGTCTGGAGCAATTTTTGCTTCTACTCTTACTACTATTTGCGTATTCTTACCTATTGTTTTCACAGAAGGTATAACTAGACAATTATTTACAGACATGGGCCTTACAATTGCATATTCTTTAATTGCCAGTTTAATCGTTGCCTTAACTTTGGTACCTTGTATGGCATCAAATTTATTATCAAACGTAGACGAAAAAACACATCCTTTATTTGATAAAATCATTGATGCATATGAAAAATTATTAAGATTATGCTTAAAATTTAAACCTGTTGTTTTATGCTTATCTGTGGGATTATTAGTACTTGCTGCTTTTGCTACAACTAAAATAGGAACATCATTTATGCCAGAGATGGATTCTCCTCAAATGATGGCAACTATTAATATAGATAGCGATTTTTCAAAAGAAGAAGCTAGAGATATTACCGATAAAGTTGTAAAACAAGTTTTAACAATCGATGATGTAGAAGGTATCGGAGCTATAGATTCATCAACATCCATGTCTTTTGGTTCTTCTTCAAATAATCCTAATAATATGTCTGCTTATATTATTTTAAAAGACGATAAAAAGAAATCTAATGATGAAATATCTGAAGAAATCAAAGAAAAGACAAAATCACTTGATTGTGAAGTGACAGTTTCTTCTTCTTCTATGGATACTTCTTCTTTAGGAGGATCTGGCTTACAAATAATTGTCAAAGGCGATGATTTAGATAAACTTAAAGATATTTCTGATGACTTAGTAAATCTACTATCAAATGTAGAAGGTACTACAAATATTGATGGTGGTATGGGTGTAAGTACTAAGGAAGAAAGAATTATAATTAATAAAAATAAAGCAATGAAATATGGATTAACAGTAGCTCAAGTATTCCAACAAATTTCATCTAAACTATCAACTGAAACTACTTCAACTACTTTAACAATAGATTCCGAAGACTATCCAGTAATTATTGTTAATCACGATACTTCTAATCTAGAAGAATTAAGAAACGTTGAAATTAGTGGAACAAAAGGAACTGAGTCTGTATCTGTAAAGTTAAAGGATATTTGCTCTATAGAGATGGCAGATACTCCTACTTCTATAAACCACGATAATCAGACTAGATATATATCTGTGACAGCAGGAATTGATTCTAAACATAATATAGGTTTAGTAAGTAAAGAAGTTCAATCTAAATTAGATAGCTATAAAACTCCTATCGGATATGAAATAGAAATAGCTGGTGAAACAGAATCTATTAACCAAGCTATAAGTGATTTAGTTAAAATGATTGCCCTTGCCATATCATTTATCTACTTAATAATGGTTGCACAATTCCAATCATTATTATCACCATTTATAGTAATGTTTACTATACCTCTTGCATTTACTGGTGGTTTATTAGCATTAATTATAACAGGTCAAGAATTAAGTGTTATATCTATGTTAGGATTTTTAGTTCTTGCTGGTGTAGTTGTTAATAATGGTATAGTGTTTGTGGATTATGTTAATCAATTACGTATAAATGGATTAGGTAAAAAAGAAGCTATTGTAGAAGCCGGACGTACTCGTATAAGACCTATACTTATGACAGCTTTAACAACAATACTTGCCATGTCTACAATGGCTATGGGTGTTGGTATGGGTGCCGAAATGACTCAACCTTTAGCTATAGTTACTATAGGTGGTTTGACTTATGCTACACTATTAACATTATTCATAGTACCTACTTTATACGATATATTCCATCGCCGTAAAGAATTAAGACAAATCATCATTGATGAGGAGGATTAATATATGGGAAGAAAATATGCAGAAAAAGAATTACTAATATTCGAAGCATTTAAAAAAATAATTATTGATAACAGCAATATTGAAAGTATTAAAGTATCTGATATCGCAAAAGGTGCAGGAATTGGAAAAGGTACAGTTTATGAATATTTTAAAAGTAAGGATGAAATTATAGCTAGATCAATAATTTATAATTTTAAAATAGAAATTAAAAATACTATTGAAACTATTAAAAATGTCTCATCTTTTAAAGATCAGTGTGATCACCTATTTCATTATAGTATTAATAGTGGCAAGTTTATATTTCCGTCTTTAAGAATACTATATAATCATGTTGTACCTACAGAGTTAAATAGTATTATTTTAGAGGATTTTGAAGAAATATTAGATTTAAAATCTCAACTTTATAATTTATTAGATCTTGTGATTAATACAGGTATAAGTGAAAATATTATTAATAAAGATTTAGATAGAGATTACCAACGATATGTATTAATAAGCTCTTCAATGGGTATTCTCAATAGGATTAATGCAAGTTATTTTCAACAAATTAACTTGAGTGAAGATAAAACTATTGATACTCAGAAAAAATTTGCTTATACAATGATATTGAAATCCTTAGCTTAATATAAAAATACCCCTTAGAAATTGAACTGCACCCTTCATGTGGAACAATATAAAACAACCTAGGCTACCTTTTTCTTGTATTTTACAGGAGAAAGGTAGTTTAATTTTGCCTGTATTCTTTCTTTGTTATAATAATCTATATATTGAG
>NZ_JANKBY010000168.1:0-7602 GCF_024621905.1 Terrisporobacter muris | reverse complement strand
AGCATTAATCCCCACCCTTTTTATATTTTAGTCAATACATCAATTTTTGTTAATATTATATCAATATATGAATATAATTTTATTTTACAATATGACATAATAAAATTACAGATAAATCTTATAACTTTATTAAATTTATTTGTGATAATTTTATTTAACTATAATTAAGGAGGCAACTTATGCAAAGGTTTTCAATGAAGGACAAGATAGGGTATACCCTGGGTGATTTGGGGTGTTGTTGTACAGAACAGTTTAGAGCTATGTTTTTAACAGTATTTTATACATTAGTTTTAAAAGTAAATCCTATACATGTAGGTACAATTATGCTAATAACTAAATTTTGGGATGCTATTAATGATCCTATAATCGGAGCAATTATAGAGTCTCGCAAAGCAAAACCTGGTAAAAAATTCATACCTTGGATTCGCGCATTTTCAATACCATGTGCAATACTAATGTGTATTGGATTTATAAATGTTTCTAATTTAGATTATGGTTTAAGATTAGCTTATATTTTAATTACTTATGTTTTATATGAAGCTATGTATACTTGTGTAAATGTTCCATTTGGATCATTATCAAGTGTTATGACAGACGATGTTGACCACCGTACAGATTTATCAAGATATAGAAGTTTAGGTGGAACTATATTTATGACTGTTATAGTTATTGTTGGACCACTATTCTTATATAAAGATAATGTACCTGTTCCTTCAAACTTTTTACTATTAGCTATTATTTGTGCTTGTGTAAGCGTTTTCTGTTTACAAGTTACATCTGTATGGTGTAAAGAACGTGTTGAATTACCTCATGTAGAAAATGAGAAATTTAATTATTTTGAAGTATTAAAAAACATTTCAAAAAATAGAGCTTTATTTGGCGTTATAATTGCTAGTTTGGTTGGTATGATATCAGCTAGTGTTGTTAATGGATTAAATACTTATTTATTTAAAGATTATTTTGGAAATGTACAAATAATGGCTGTGTCAGGAATGTTGAGTACAATTTATTCAATAATCACATTTGTTGGAACTAAATTTGTTGCTAATAAATTTGGTAAAAAAGAATGGTGTATGTATGGTGCTGGTTTTGCTGCAATAGTATATGGAGTTTTATTTTTCTTCCCAATAGATAATCCAATGATGTTTATAGTAATCAATGGTGTTTGCTATATAGGCGCTTCTGGTTTCCAAATACTAATTTGGGCTATGGTAAATGATTCAATAGATTATCAAGAGTTAAAAACAGGAACTCGTAATGAAAGTATGATTTACTCTACATATTCATTTTTTAGAAAGCTTGCTGCTGCTTTAAGTGCAAGTTTAAGTAGTTTTATACTTGCATTTATAGGATACAATGTACATGCTTCAACTCAAACTGCAGAAGTTGTTTCGAATCTTTGGAAAGCGTATACAGGGATTTATTCAGTAGGGTACATAATAGCAATATTAGCCTTATTCTTTATATATCCATTAACTAAGAGAAAAACTCAAGAAATGTTAGAAGAATTATCAATTAGGAGAAAAGATATGAAAAATGTTTAAAATATAGAAAGTTATAGGAGAACAGAAATGGTTAAATTAATAGAAATAAAAAATAGAAAAAATAAAATATTAAGAGGGGTACTTACTCTTCCTGATAATATAGAAAATCCTCTCATAGTGCTAAATCTGCATGGATTTGGAGGTAGTATGTCAGGCTACAAGTATGCACATACTCATTTGTCCAGAGTACTTGAATCTAATGGTTTTGGTTGTGCTAGGTTTGATTTTTATGGTTGTGGAGAAAGTGATGGAGAATTTGAAGAAATGACTTTCACTGGACTTATAGAAGATGCCATAGATATGTACAACTATCTAGTTGATTGTAAATTAACAACTGCTGACAGGATAATATTATCTGGTCATAGTATGGGTGGATATGTAGCTTCTTGTGTAGCTCCAAAGTTGCAACCTATAGGTCTAATTCTTATGTGCCCTGGTGGTGGTATGTGGTATGGTTGTAAAGAGCGTGCTGATGGATTAAAGGCACAATCTATGCAATATGCTGATATGGAAGGTTTAAAATTTAATATTGATTTTAATTATGATTTATACAACTATGAGCCATTCTCTAATGCCATGGGTTATGATAAAAATGTTGTAATTATAAGAGGTACTGAAGATAAATTAGTTGATAATCGTGCTTGTCAGGCTTATTTAAATTGTTATAACAGTGACAAGTCAATCTATGTAGAAATTGAAGGCGGAGATCATAATTTCGCCAATATAAAATCTAAAAAAGAATGTGAAGATGCAATTATTAATTTTTGTAAATTGATTAATAGTAAATAAACTAATTAAGGAGGAATTAATATGAAACTTTTAGAAAACATCAATATAGGAAATATTACCCTAAAAAACAGAGTTATGTTTCCTCCGCTGACTACTGGCTATGAAGGTAGAGATGGTAGTTTAACTAAACAAAGTATTGAATTTTATGAAAGGTTAGCAAAAGGTGGTGTTTCATACATAGTAATTGGTGATGTTTCTCCAATTAATGGATTTACTTCTACACCAAAATTATATGACGATAGCCAAATAGATGGTTTCAAAAAACTATGTGATTCAATACATAAATATGATGCTAAGGTAGCTGCTCAGATATTTCATCCAGAGTATGACTGTGATGCTATAAATAAGATAGTTGCTACTGGTAATATGAAAGCTGTAAGAGAAAAACTACATCATGATATGCAACACTTTGTAAATGAGGTTAGTGAGGAAGGTCTAAGAGATATCATCGATAAGATGTGTAATTGTGCAATACGTGCTCAAAAAGCTGGTGTTGATATTATTCAAATACATGGAGACAGATTAGTAGGTTCATTATGTAGTACTATATTAAATAAAAGAAATGATAAATTTGGGGGAACTCTAGAAAACAGAACTAGATTTGCACTAGAACTTGTAAAAGCATTAAAAAAAGCTGTTCCTGATATGCCTATTGATTATAAATTTTCAGTTGTTACACCTGAAAGAGGTAAAGGTGGAATCGATCTAGATGAAGCACCTATATTTGCTAAATGGTTAGAAGAAGCTGGAGTAGATATGCTTCATGTTGCTCAGGCAAACCATACTGGTAATATGGCTGACACTATTCCTCCAATGGGTGTACAGCCTTATGGATTCTTTGTTGATATTGCTGCTCAAATAAAGAAATCAGTAAATATTCCAGTTAGTACTGTTGGTAGAATATTTAACCCTAAAATGGCAGAAAGTATCCTAGAAGCTGATAAGGCAGATATAATTGGACTTGGTAGAATTTTACTTGCAGATCCTGATTGGGTAAACAAAGTAAAAGAAAATAAATTTGAAGATATTCGCGAATGTATATCTTGTAATAAAGGATGTACTGACAATATTCAAAACCGTAAGTTTTTAAGCTGCATACTAAATGCCGAAAATGGATATGAAGGAACTAGAAAAATCACTGAAGCTGTAACTAAGAAAAAAGTTATAGTAGTAGGAGGAGGACCTGCAGGGCTTGAAGCAGCACGTGTAGCAAGCTTAAAAGGTCATAGTGTTACTTTATTTGATGAAAATACATATTTAGGAGGTCAGTTAAATTTAGCTTGTATTCCTCCTAGAAAAAATGAAATTCGAAGAGCTATCAGATTTTTAACACATTCTGTAACTTCTCAAAATGTAGATTTACGACTTGGAAAAAAAGCAACTCAAGAAGATATATTAACTTTAAATCCAGATGTTGTATTAGTCGCAGTAGGGTCAAGTAATTTTATACCAAGTATAGATGGCTATAATAAGCAAATGGTATGCGATTCATGGAAGATCCTAAATGGTGAACAACAAGTATTTGGCAATATTGCTGTTATTGGCGGTGGTATGGTAGGTTGTGAAGTAGCTGAGCACTTATGCCTTCAAGAAGGAAATAAAGTTTCTATAATTGAAATGGATAATAGTATAGCTAAGGGTGAAAGTAGCACTATACTTCCAACTTTAATGGAGAATTTTACTAGAAACAATGTTAAAATCTACACTAATCATAAAGTAAACAAAATAGATAAAGAATGTATAATTTGTGAAAACAATAATAATGAAATAAAAATACCTTGTGATTACGTAGTTATGGCAGTTGGTGCTAGACCTAATAGCTTTGATGTTGATAAATTATTAGAAAATAATGTTAAAGTTGTTAAAATAGGTGATTGTAAAGATAGAGCAGCTGATATTGAAAATGCAATTAAAACTGCTTATGATGCTGCTAACGAAATATAAATTGCCCACTTTTTCATTATATTCTTATTTGCTGTGAAGACTAGATAAAATAAAAAGAAATTCTAAAAACACACATAAATAAAATACTAAGAGAAAGATATGACAATACATAATATATAGTAAGAAAATTATAGATATATATGACTGGAAAAGTGTATTATATTTAATAATTTACTTTTTTAGGACTATAAAGATAAAAGGTTTGAGAATTGATTTTCTCAAACCTTTTATAAGAGGTCTTTTGGGGTTAATTAATGGACATTTTACGACTTCTTCAAGCTAAGCATTGATAACTCTGTTGTTACCTAGATAAGATACACCTATAGATTTTAGACATTTACTTCTTTGGAATGCCATTACTTTAGACATGGCTTGCATACCTACTATTTCCTACTGATATATCATACCAAGTCTTCTTTGAACTTTAACAACTCGAAGTCTCATGGTTCCTTTTATTTTGCTATTTAGCCCATAATCAGGAAAAAAAAGTTAAAATAAATAAGATAAATGTAAATTTGAATATTATGAATATTATAATATTTAGAATAAATAGTGGTGAACCATATCATAAATAAGTGGTGCGGTTTTTATTATTATAGGAATTTTCAGTTTAAACTTATTAAATAATAGATTCATATGGATTTTATAAAATATGATATAATTATTTAACCTATTGATATTAAATAAAAAATCAGAAAGGAATTATTCATCATGTTGTTAAACAGTATTTTATTTATATTGGTAGTATGCTCTGCGTACTTTATAGAAGGAATAATTGGATTTGGAGCGACAGTTATAGCAATACCTTTTATAACATCTATATTTAGTATAAAAGTTGCAGTGCCTGCAATTACAGCTATAGTATTTTTTGCAGCTTCAAGAATTGCTATAAAAAATAAAGAATATATTAATTTTAAAGAATATAAAAAGATGATCATCCCTATGTTTATAGGTCTACCATTTGGATTTTTAATGTTTAATTATTTACCTGAAAAGATGTTAAAAAGTTTATTGGGCTTATTTATTATTGCCGTATCAGTAAAAGAATTATATTTGTTAAATGGGAAAAGTTTAGATGAAAATGCTTTAGAGTTTGAAGAAAATAATAGTTTTAAAGACAAAATAATATTGTTTTTAGGTGGAATAATGCATGGAGCTTTTGCATCAGGAGGACCTTTTGTGATTATATATGCTTCTTCAAAGCTCAAGAATAAGCATACTTTTAGAGCAACTCTAGCTTTATGCTGGACAACTTTAAATGCATTTATGACTGCTAAAAATATTGCTTTTGGGGCAATAAATTTAAATGTAATATTATTGGTAGCTGTTACTGTACCTTTTGTATTTGCAACTATTATACTTAGTAATAAGGTTCATTCAAAGATTGATTCCAAATATTTCTCAAAATTTGTTTATATAATACTTATAATATCAGGACTATTAATGTTTAGATAAGTAAAATAACTATACATAAATTTAGAAAATACACTTATAATTAAGATTCAATGTAAGGCAAGACTGGGGAAAGAAAAGAAGAAAAAACATAAATGAAAATCCAATATTAGTAGATGGAATACATGAACCGATAATTGACGTGGAAAACTAAAATGTCCAGCCTGTTAAGTGAGTATGACTATAAGTAGATCAACTACTAAAAGATCAGATGGAAGTAAAAGAGTAATAGAAATATACAGTTGGGGAAACTGGAAGAATAAAGAGACAGCTGTATGTAATGCTAATGTAATAAGAGTAGAAAAAGCTAATATAAATACTTCATCTAGCTTGTTTTGTGTTCAAGAATAAGGATGAAAAACATAGAAAAAGCAGTATATAAACTTACATAAAAGTAAGTTATATACTGATTTTATATTATATACTATTTTACTATCGGTAGTTTTACGATTAATGGTACAGTTGCATCAGAGTATTTATATGAAGACATAAAAAAGATGGAGTTGCTAGTCCTTACGTTTATTTAGGGCAAGGTGATATTGTGAGTCATTTTGTTAGCAAGTCAATAACTATTATAGGTTTACTGTTTAATTACACGGGAGTATAGGTAGATTTGAAATAATATTCATAAAAAATTAGGAGAGTTTTAAATGAATTTCAATTACCAAATATAAATTATCAAGAAGAATTAGCCAAGTGTAAAACAATGGATGACTTAACTGGTAAAAATGGACTTATGAAAAAAATTAATACAAGATATGATGCAGCACTTACTAGAAGTTGAAATGGAAGAACATTTAGGTAGACAAAAATATGAAAGAAATGATGATATTGATAAAAACTACAGAAAAGGGCATAGCTCTAAAAATGTTAGAATAAGTTATGGACATGTAAATATTAGTGTACCAAGAGATAGAAATGCAGAGTTTGAACCCAAGGTTATCAAAAAATATGAAACTGTCTGCAATGACTTAAATAACAAAGTAATAAGCTTATATGCTAGAGGTTTGACTGTTAGTGATATAAGGGTGGAACTTGGAGACTTATATGGGATAGATATATCAGAATCCATGGTTTTAAAAATTACAGATAAGGTTATGGCTAACGCTGATGAATGGCAAAATAGAATGCTTGATTCAGTTTATCCAATAGTATTTATGGATGACATACACTATAAAGTCAGACAAGATGGAAAAATTATAAATAAGGCTGCTTATGTATGGGAATTAATATGGAAGGGTAGAAAGATATTTTAGGTATTTGGATTGGTGAAAATGAAAGTGATAAATTTTGGTTATCAGTATGTAACAACTTAAAAAATAGGGGTGTAAGCAAGATATTAATATCATGCATGAATGGCTTAAAAGGATTACCAGAAGCAATTTTATCAGTTTATCCTAAGGTTAAAATACAATCTTGTATTATTCATCAAATTAGAAATTCAATAAAATATATAGCATTCAAAGACTCTAAAGAATTTATGAAAGATTTAAAATGTGTATATAAAGACGTTACAGAGGAATCTGCACTTCAATATTTAGATATATTATCCGAAAAGTGGAGGAGTAAATAAAAAATAGTAATTGATTCATGGTATAACAATTGGGATAAGTTATCCACATACTTTGAATCTCCAGCTGAAATAAGAAAAATTATTTATACAACAAATGCATTGGAAGGTTTTAATAGACAGTTAAGAAAATATACAAAAAATAGAACTATATTTCAAACAGATGATTCTCTGAGAAAATCATTATACTTAGGGAAAGACTTAATCACTGTTAAATGGACTGCACCTACATCTAACTGGGGAGCTACACTTGCCTGCTTAGAAATAGTTTTATCAGAAGAATTATATCAAGATTTTAATATC
>NZ_JANKBY010000167.1:0-7606 GCF_024621905.1 Terrisporobacter muris | reverse complement strand
TTATTATTCAAATTAATAAGACTAAAAATTCAACTATATCCTTCAAAGAAAATTAAGCGTAAGAAAAAAAGAGGAAGTTTAAAGGATTTAAAAAAATTAGATGGAGAGTTAAGTAATATTATTAATTTGATAAAAAAAGTAAAAATAATAGAAATTTACTCAAATATATATTTTAGCAATAGCAATCCATATGTAACTATATATATTAATGCATTAATTAATGGTATTTATGGAACCATAACAAATATATGTGAATGTGAAAAAATATATTTAAACATAGTGCCTAAGTTTACTGAAAATAATATTAAAGGAAGTGTAAAAGTACATATAAAATTTAGACTAAACACCATGTTTAAGTCTATTCCAATACTTATAAGAATAATAAAATTAAAATTTAAATCTAAGGAAGGTGACAAAAAATGACAGCAACAAATTCAATACAAAGCATTATGGAGACAACTCTTGAGACTATAAAAAATTCCATAGATTCTAATACTATAGTAGGTAACCCAATAAAAGCGGAAACATCTGTTATTGTACCCATATCAAAGGTAACTGTAGGGTTTGGTATTGGAGGAGGGGAGTATAACAAAAGTTGTAAAACTAATACAAATTGTGATGCAAATTTTGCGGGAGGAAGTGGAGGAGCGATTACAATATCCCCTGTAGCTTTTGTTGTAGTAGAAAATGGAGAAACACGTTTAATTTCCTTAGAGGATAATGTTAATCTAGTAGATAATATATTAACAGTAACTCCAAGAATAATAGATAAGGTTCAAAGAATTTTAAAACATGATAGCAATGTTAAGTTTCAAGAGGATATGGATAATAATGTCGAAATAAATAAAAGAAAATAATTAAAAAGAATAAGTTCTATTGCCGTTTTATGTCAAAGAACTTATTTTTTTAATAAATAAATGTAAATTTTAATAAATAAAGGTAATTTTATAGATTTTTTTGGGAATAATATGTATTAAGAAGAAGTAGGACAATAAATGGGAAGGTGTTTCTATGAACATACTTGAAGCTGCATCAATTATAAAAGACTCAGCCGAGAAAATAGCACAAGAAAAGGGTATAAGCGAAGAAGAAGCATATTATGAAGCTGTTTTAATATATAAAGATGTATATGAAAAGGAAAAAGAATAAGGTAAGACCTAATCTTACCTTATTTTTAATATATTATGTAATTTTTATATTTTGACTTATTTATAGTATTACTTGTGAAAGTACTTTTCCTATGGAATCATTAATTACTACAGAGGCTTTTGTATCATAACCTGTGCTACTTTTATTGATAAGTACTATACTATCACCATTAAAGTAGTCAATAAAGCTAGCTGCAGGATAAACCACTAATGAGGTTCCACCAATAATTAATAAATCTGCATTGCTTAAAGCATTAACAGTTTCGTTTACAACAGAGTTATCTAATGGTTCTTCATACAAAACCACATTAGGTTTAACTATACTACCACAAACATCGCAGTAAGGTACATTTCCACCTAAGTTTAACAATTCTTCTAAGGTATAAAACTTTCCACATTTAGTGCAATAATTTCTATGTACAGATCCATGAAGTTCTAAAACATTTCTGCTTCCAGCCATTTGGTGAAGACCATCAATATTTTGAGTAATTATAGCATTTAATTTACCCATGTATTCTAGTTTGGCTAGTGCTATATGAGCATTGTTTGGTTTAGCATCTTCATAGATTAATTTATCTTTATAAAATTTAAAAAAATCTTCAGGATATCGCATAAAAAAGGTATGAGATACTAATTGTTCAGGAGTAAAATTTCTGTTCAATCTTTCATTGAATAAACCAGAGGCACTTCTAAAATCTGGAATGTTAGATTCTGTAGATACACCTGCCCCACCAAAAAATACAATATTATTATGACTATCTATAAGTTCTTTTAATCTTTTAATATTATCATCCATATATAGATACCTCCTAAAATAATATTTATAATATTATAATACCAAATATTCACAAAAATAAGTACAAGTATGCAAAAAAATGTGATTATTTTAATTATTTCAAACAAAGTTATATCAAAATGTATATGTTTTAAGAAAAAAATTGCTTTGTCTTAGCCACTGTGTGGGTAGCCCTTTTGTTTTAGTGTATTAAGTTAGAAGTTCAATATTAAAAAGCTTTCTTGTTTTTAAAGAAAGCTTTTTATATTATCAAACAAAATATCTTTTATATTTAAAGAAAACCTCTAAATTATTTTCTTTTACAATAGTTTTAAGATCACCATAATTGTATGTTGCAAGAGCATACTCTCTAATTTTGGAAAATAAAAACTTTTCATTTTCATTTTTAAAATTCATAATAGTTTTTGCGATTTCCCAGGCAATAGATTCTCTTTTTATTAAATTTTTCTTGAAAGTTACTACACTTTCTTCTAAATCTTTAGGTAAGTTATTCTTATAATAGTCATCTTGAGAAATATCGACATTATAATATATCATTTTTTCAATAATATCAGTCAAAATTTGAGAATGTTCCCATTTATTGTTGGATATACTTTCGTCTAATATATGACCAACTTCATGAGAACAGACACATTTAGCTATTATTCCTAAATTTTCTTCTGATATATGGATATTATAATAATCAAAGGTATTTACATAAAAATAGAAATTATAACAAAATGATAGAAAGCCAATTTTAGTTACTAGTAACAATCTTAGTTTTGGCAGCGCACATATGGGTGTATCTTTTTTATTAGAATAATAAAGATGTACCTTTTTATCTATTTTTGAATTGAATTCTTTTATACAGCTTTTAAATAACTTTTTTCCTCCCAGATTATCATAATATGTGGACATATAATTTATGTCAAAAATATTATCGCATGCCATATTTAACACCGCCTTACTTTTAATTGTGGTCATACTATATAATATTAACTAAGTGATATTTTGAAGCTAATCCCAAAGAATAAATTTTATTTTATTTAACATAATAATAAATTTATTTTAGATGTGATATAATAATTTATCTAGGAAAGGAAGTGATAATCTCATGGATAGTATTAAAGACTATTTAGAAAAGTTAGAAATTAAAAATAGTAGATTAGAAAGGCAGTTAAAAGAAGTAGAAGTATCTAAGGTTGTATATTTTAAAGAGGACAGAATTTTTTATATGTATTTAATATCAAAGGATATAATATCTCATGAGATTCTAGATGAACTTAGAGAAGAATTACTAGGTAAATTGAAATACTTTAAAAATATTAGACTTAAAATTAAGTTTAATGGTTTTGGTAGAAAATCAGAAAAAGATATAGTAAAAGCTTATTGGCATAATATCTTGTATATATTAAAAAAAATCTGCCCAGCTATCGAAGGATGGAAAAAACAAGTAGAATATATGTGTCTAGATAATACACTAAAAATAAAAATTCCTAAAGATATTTTTTATGAAAAATTGAAAAAGAATAATATAGAAGAAGTTGTAAGAAATGTATTATTAGAAGAATTGGAAATTGATTATGAAGTTAAAGTAGAAAAAGCTATTACCGAAAAGATAGATAGAAAAAAAATAATGGAAAAAACTGACAAAGAGATTGAGGAATTAATCAAAGAAATGGAATTTGAAGTGGTATCTGAAGAACATGAAGAAGAAGGATATGTAATTAAGGATGAACATGATGAACATTTAATTTATGGAGAAGATGTAAATAGTTTAGTACATCATATTAAAGACTTAAATCAAAATTCTAAAACTGTAGCTATTGTAGGTGAAATATTCAATATAGAAAATAAAGAATTAAGAAATGGTAAAATACTTTCGATTATGTCTATAACAGATAATAGTAGCTCTATTAACTGTAAATTATTCTTAAATGACTTGAATAAAGATAAAGTACTAGATAGAGTAAAAGAAGGTTCTTATGTAAAAATAAAAGGTGATATATTGTATGATACTTACCAAAGAGAAATAACCATGACTATAAGTGGTATTAGGCAAGAAGAAAAGCCTCAAAGAAAAGATAAATGCAAAAAAGGTAAAAGAGTTGAACTACATGCTCATACTCAAATGTCTTCTATGGATGCGCTTTGTCCCACTAAAAAACTAGTTAAGCAAGCCGCTACTTGGGGACATAAGGCAATTGCCATAACAGACCATGGAGTGGTACAGGCTTTCCCTGAGGCTATGGATGCAGGAAAATCAAATAATATAAAAATACTTTATGGAGTTGAAGGATATTTAGTAGAAGATAATCTACCTGTAATACAAAAAGCTAATGATAAAGACTTATCTCAGACATTTGTAGTATTTGACTTGGAAACTACAGGTTTTTCAAATAAAAATGATAAAATAACTGAAATTGGTGCTGTAAAAGTTGAAAACTTTAAAGTTGTAGATAGATTTAGTCAGTTGATAAATCCTGAAAAAGATATTTCTTATAAAGTGCAAGAGCTTACAGGAATTACAAATGATTTAATAAAAGATAAACCTACTATAGAAGAAGTATTGCCAAAGTTTGTTGAATTCATTGGAGATAGTGTCTTAGTTGCTCACAATGCAGATTTTGATATGGGATTTATGCAACAAAAATGTAGGGAGCAAAATATTGAATTTAAAAATACTTCGGTAGATACATTGACATTAGCTAGAACCCTACTTCCTCATATGAAAAGATTTAGATTAAATCTTATAGCTAAGGAACTGGGAATTCCTTTACTTAATCATCATAGAGCCGTAGATGATGCGGAAGCTACAGCTCATATATTTATTAAGTTCTTAGAAATGATACGTAAAAAAGGTGGAGAAAAACTAAGTGATGTAAATGCAATTTTAGGGGATATAGATTATACAAAACTTAGAACAAATCATGTTACATTAATTGCTAAAAACCAAATTGGGATTAAAAATTTATATAAAATAGTATCTGATGCCCATGTAAATCATTTTTACAGAGCGCCTAGAATATTAAAAAGTGTTTTGGAGGAATATAAAGAAGGAATAATAGTTGGATCAGCTTGCGAAGCAGGAGAAATATTTCAAGCGGTAAAGCAAAATAAAAGCGATGAAGAGATGGAAAGAATAATATCTCTTTATGATTATGTTGAAGTTATGCCAATTGACAATAATAGATTTATGATTGATAAAGGCGAAGTAGAAGGTGAAGAAGAATTAAGAGATTTAAATAGAAGAATGATTGAAGTGGCAAAACGTTTTGGAAAAATTCCTGTAGCCACAGGAGATGTCCACTTTATTGATAAGCATGAAGCTGTATATAGAAAGGTACTTAAGTATTCACAAGGATTTAAAGTAGATGAGGAAGAAACTTACCTTCATTTTAGAACAACGGATGAAATGTTGGAAGAATTTAAGTATTTAGGAGAAGACTTGGCTTATGAAGTAGTTGTGGAAAATACTAATAAAGTGGCAGACTTAGTAGAAGACGTACTACCTATTCCAAATAAAACTTTCCCACCTGTAATTGAAGGTTCAGACGTGGAACTGAGGGAAATGTGTAATGAAAAGGCAGAAAGAATTTATGGTTCGCCTCTTCCTGATGTTGTTAGAAAAAGACTAGACAGAGAGTTAAACTCAATCATAAGCAATGGTTATGCAGTTATGTATATAATCGCTCAAAAACTAGTTGCAAAATCTTTGTCAGATGGATATCTGGTTGGGTCAAGGGGATCTGTTGGTTCATCACTGGCAGCTACCATGAGTGATATAACAGAAGTTAATCCACTTCCAGCCCATTATGTTTGTGAAAATCCAGAGTGTAAATACTCTTATTTCTATGAAATAGGTGAGTGGGGTTCAGGAGTAGATTTACCAGATAAAGATTGTCCTAAATGTGGTAAACCACTAAAAAAAGATGGTCATGATATACCATTTGAGGTTTTCCTTGGATTTGAAGGTGATAAAGAACCGGATATAGACCTTAACTTCTCGGGTAGTTATCAATCAGTAATTCATAAATATACAGAAGAATTATTTGGAGAAGGTCATACTTATAAGGCAGGAACAATAGGTACTGTAGCTGAAAAAACAGCATTTGGTTATGCTAAAAAATTTGTGGAAGAAAATGATTTAAATTCTACATCAGCAGAAGTGCTTAGACTTGCTAATGGATGTACTGGGGTAAAAAGAACGTCAGGACAACATCCTGGAGGCATAATGGTTATTCCAGACTATATAGATGTATATGATGTTACACCTATACAATATCCTGCCAATGATACAAGTTGTGGAGTTATAACTACTCACTTTGACTACCATTCTATAAGTGGTAGGATACTAAAACTTGATATACTTGGGCACGACGTTCCTACCATCATCAGAATGATTGAAGATATTACAGGAAAGATTGCAACAGAAATTCCTCTAGATGATAAGGAAACTATGTCATTATTTACATCTACCAAGGCTCTAGGAGTTACGCCGGAGGAAATTGACTGTCCAATAGGTTGTCTGGCAATTCCTGAATTTGGGACAAAGTTTGTTCGACAAATGCTTCTTGATACAAAACCAACAACATTTGCAGAACTTGTACGTATTTCTGGATTATCTCATGGTACTGATGTTTGGTTAAATAATGCTCAAGATTTAGTTGTGGAAGGAACTGTTGAGTTTAAAGATGTTATATCTACTCGTGATGATATAATGAACTACCTTATATTTAAAGGGCTTCCACCAAAGATGGCATTTACCATAATGGAAAGTGTTAGAAAAGGTAAAGGTTTAAAACCTGAATTTATAGAAGAAATGAAGAAATATGATGTGCCAGACTGGTATATAGGATCATGTCAAAAAATAAAATACATGTTCCCCAAAGCCCATGCCGTGGCATATGTTATGATGAGTTTCAGACTTGCATATTATAAAGTTCATTATCCAGCAGCTTTTTATGCAACTTATTTTACAATTAAAGCAGAAGATTTTGATGCAGATTTAATTGTAAAAGGAATAGATGTTATAAGAAATAAGATGAATGAAATTCATGAATTAGGTAATGATGCAACAGCTAAAGAGAAAAATATGTTAACAGTTCTTGAGGTTGCTTATGAAATGTATGCAAGAAATATAAAAATACTACCAGTAGATATTTACAAATCTGATGCAGCGGAGTTTAAAGTTATAGATGATAATACAATTTTACCACCAATGATAGCTCTCCAAGGAGTGGGTGAAAATGCAGCTATTCACATCCAACAAGAAAGAGAAAATGGAGAGTTTATATCTAAAGAGGACTTAAGAAAGAGAACAAAAATATCTAAAACTGTAATTGAAACTCTGACAATTCATGGATCCTTGGATAACATGAGTGACAAAAATCAACTTTCATTATTTTAATAAATTATAGCTGAATTATAGTATGAAAAATGAACAAACTAAGTATATTAATGTATTTATAATTATAAGGAGGAATTAATATGTTTAGTTTTGAGCCCATAGAGTTAGTAGGATATGGTGCATCTATTTTAATTGCAATATCACTTTATTGCAGAGGCGCCAGAGGATGATTATGAGGAATCTAAGGATGATAAAAAAATTATTCCTGAGATAGCCTTTGTGAGTAAAGACAGAATTGTTATTGAAAGCTTTTTACCTAAAACTTTAAAAAAC
>NZ_JANKBY010000166.1:0-7648 GCF_024621905.1 Terrisporobacter muris | reverse complement strand
TTTACTTATTAAGGGGTGGTATATTGAAAAATATAGAGTTATTAAAGAATATAACAAGAGTAGAAGATTTAAATTTATATTTGAATTTAACAGAAGATGAGAAAGTAAAAATGAATGAAATACTTGAAAAATACCCTATGTCTATTACACCTTATTATATATCATTAGTTGATTTTAATGATCCAAATGATCCTATAAAAAAGATGTGTATTCCTTCATTAGAAGAAACAGATCTAAATGGAAGTTTTGATACAAGTGGTGAAGCAGATAATACTATTATTACAGGAATGCAACATAAATATAAACAAACAGTTATAGTTTTATCTACCAATCACTGCGCAATGTATTGTAGACATTGTTTTAGAAAACGTTTAGTAGGTTTATCAGATGAAGAAATAGCTAAACATTTTGAAGATATGTTAGAATATATTAAAGAACACGAAGAAATTAGTAATATACTTATTTCTGGAGGAGATTCATTTTTAAATAGTAATAAAAAAATTAAAAAGTTTTTAGAGGCTTTATGTGATATTCCTCATATTGATATTATCAGGTTTGGGACAAGAATACCTGTAGTATATCCTGAAAGAATAACAAGAGATAATGAACTTAAAGAAATACTTAGTAAATACAGTGAAAATAAGCAGATTTATGTAGTAACTCAATTTAATCATCCAAGAGAAGTTACCAATGAAGCTAGTGATGCTATTAAATATTTAAAAGAAGCTGGTGTTATCATAAAAAATCAAACTGTATTACTGAAAGGTGTAAATGATGATAGCCAAGTACTAGGGGATCTATTAAAGAAAATTACATCAATAGGAGTAATACCTTATTATATTTTTCAATGCAGACCTGTAACAGGTGTGAAAAATCAATTTCAAGTCCCACTAAAAGAAGCTATTGATATAGTAGAAGGAGCTAAAAATTTGCAAAATGGTCAAGGTAAATGTTTTAAATATTGTATGTCAACTGTAAGGGGGAAAATTGAAATAGTAGGAAAAATTGATGATACTAAAATAGTATTTAAATATCATCAAGCTAAATATGAGGAGGATAGAGGAAGAGTATTTATAGAAGAAGTAGCTAAAGATCAAACATGGATATATTAAAGCTATTAAGAATAGTGATAATAAAATAAAAAATAGATTATAATAGAATATGCTTTCGTTAGATAACTATATTTGTATAAAAACCATCATTTAAAATGTATTGAATTTAGATGATGGTTTTATCTATTAATTTCTAGTTATGTATTTTGTATAATAACTAGAATATTGTGAATTTATAGAAATAAAGCAATATCTTACTATACACGAAAACTTAAGTTGTTCTATAATATAACTATAGCAAATATAATAGTAAATACAATAAAACTAAATAGCGCTATATTAAGCAACTTTTGTTTACTAAATAGAAAGGAGCGTTAATATTTGTCATGCCAAGTAGTAAAATATATAACGCTAATCCCTATATCACCAAATCAATAAAATATATAAATGACAATATAAAAAAGAAGCTAAGTATCGATGAAATTTGTCAGTATATAAACTTATCTAAATTTTATTTCTCACGAATATTTAAAGAAGAGGTTGGTGTAACTCCATATAGATACATTTTAGATTGCAAAATAGAAGCAGTTAAAAATGATTTATCTGAAGGAGTCGATATTAACACAGTAGCAAGTAAATATGAGTTTTACGATTTAAGTCATCTGAATAAAAATTTTATAAAAGTTTACGGAATAACACCACTGGAATATCAGGAATCCTGCAAAATTAAGAATAAATAAGTTTTATTCTAAAATGTTAAGTTATTATGTAGCTAACTACATATATACAATAAATTAAAATTTTAAGGAGGTTTTTTAATATGGCTTTTACTTTTTATATGCCAAGTGTTAGTTTAATGGGACCAGGATGTTCAGACAGTTTACCAGAGGAAATAAAATCAAGAGGATTTAAAAAAGCTTTAATAGTTTGTGGAAAGAGATCTGCTGGTAGTGCAGAATTTAAAGGAATAACTGATAATTTAGCTTCTAATGGTGTTGAATTTGTTGTATATCCTGGTTCTCAACCAAACCCTACTGTTACTAATGTAATGGATGGTGTTAAAGTACTTAAGGATAATGGATGTGATTTTGTTATATCTTACGGTGGAGGTTCTCCGCATGATTGTGCAAAAGGTATAGCTTTAGTTGCAACAAATGGTGGAAATATTAAAGATTATGAAGGTGTTCACGTTTCTGAAAAACCTCAACTTCCACTTATAGCTATAAATACTACAGCTGGTACAGCTTCTGAAATGACAATATTCTCTATTATAACTGACGAAGAAAGACATGTTAAAATGGCGATCGTTGACAAACATGTTAATCCAGTTCTTGCAATAAATGACCCTAATTTAATGGTTAGTATGCCTGCTTCTTTAACTGCTGCTACAGGAATGGATGCTTTAACTCATGCAGTTGAAGCTTATGTATCTACTGCTGCTACTCCAGTTACAGATGCTTGTGCACAAAAAGCTATTGAACTTATAAGTGATTATTTAAGAGATGCAGTTGCTGATGGAAATAATATGGAAGCAAGAGATAAAATGGCTTATGCAGAATTTTTAGCAGGTATGGCATTTAATAATGCTTCACTTGGATATGTTCATGCAATAGCTCATCAATATGGTGGATTCTATAACTTACCACACGGTGTATGTAATGCAATATTACTTCCAGCAGTTCAAGAATTTAATGCTAAAGTTGCTGCTAAGCAATTAAAAGACTGTGCTAAATTTATGGGTGTAGATGTATCTGGAATGAATGATGATGAAGGTGCTGCTGCTTGTATAGCTGCAATCAGAAAATTATCTGTTGATGTTAATATACCTAAAGGATTTGCTGAACTTGGAGCTAATGAAAAAGATTTTGATATATTAGCTACTAATGCATTGAAAGATGCTTGTGGTGCTACTAACCCAGTTCAAGCTACTCATGATGAAATAAAAGCTATATTAGCACAAGTTATGTAATTTGAAAGTGTTGTCTAATTTTTAATAAATTAGTACATGTAAATAAACCTTATAACAATAAGCTATAATTGATAAATACAAAATTTATCGATTATAGCTTTCTTTATATATAAAAATATTATTAATAAGACATAATGTTGTCATATTAGTAATGATAATATCTAATCAAAGGAGATGATTTTATAGTGATAAAACTAACAAGCTAATAAATGATAATAAAGCAGTTTTAGTATATGTAGATATGTCTTATTTGAAATATTTAAATTTAGAAGAAGATAGTCATTTTGGAGGACATGCCATAGTTATTTTTGGATATGATGATAAAGAAAATAAATTTTATATAAGTGACAGAGATAATTCTGATAATCCAATAAGAACTCCAAAGGGTTATATATCTAAAGATTATCATTTAGCAAATTATTTCGAAATAGAACAGGCACGAAGTAGTAATCATAGACCATTTCCGGCTAAAAATAAATATTTAGATATGAAACTTGATAAATGTGGAAAAGTTACACCGAATATAATAAAAGCAGCCATAAGAGAAACTTGTGACAAGATGTTAAATCCATCAGCACAGTTATTAGGTTTAAATGGTATTAACAAGTTTTCAAAAGAAATATTGAAATGGAGCAAGTTTGAAGATGAAAAATTAAGAAAAGCTGGAATGACTAATTATTTTCAAATAAATGCAGATGGTGGCACTGGTGGTGGAATTTTCAGGCGTATGTATGGAGATTTTCTAAAAGAAGCAAGTACTATATTAAAATCAAGAGAAATAAAAGAAATAGGAGAATAATTTATAAATATATCTAAAAAATGGGATAAAGTAGGAAATCTCATGTGGAATCTATATGAAAGTGGATATAAACAATTATTGATAGAAATGTCTGATATAATAAAGGGAATACATAAAGGTGAAACTTTTGTATTAAGCAAATTATATCAATTAGTTTTATAAAATAATTAAAATAATAGAGGGATTCCATGAAAATTAATAGATTAACAGAAATTATATTGATACTTTTGAATAAAAAAACAGTTACAGCTAAGGAATTATCAGATAAATTCCAAGTATCCACTAGAACCATATACAGGGATATAGAAACATTATCTTTGTCAGGAGTACCAGTTTATATGAGCAAAGGGAAAAATGGAGGCATTAGTTTACTAGAAGATTTTTCAATAAATAAAACCTTATTATCTAAAGATGACAAGGAAAGTTTAATGTTGGCATTAAAAGCCCTATCAACTATTGAGTATCCAGAGATAAGCTCTGTAATTGACAAGATGGGATTTATGAATAAGACAAATAACAATGATAATTGGATAGATATAGATTTATCTAGATGGGGTAACAAAACCCATAAAGACGATAAATTTCATAAAATTAAATATGCAATTTTAAATAATAAATTAATAGAATACACCTATGTAAATAGTTTGGCAAATAAGTCTAGGAGAGTTATTGAACCTATTAAACTTATTTACAAAGGGCAAAGTTGGTATTTGTATGGTTATTGTAGATTAAAGGAAGACTTTAGATTATTTAGAATAAGTAGAATAAAAAATATTGAGATGAAGGAAGAAAGTTTTATAAAAAGGGATTTTAAACTAGTAGAAAAAAACAAACAAGAAAAAGAAGTTTGGAATACTGTAAAAGTGAAATTAAAAGTAAAAAAAGAAGCTTTATACAGAGCTTTTGATGATTTTGATGAAGAATCAATTATGGAAAATAAAGATGGAACTTATGAAGTGACAATGGAATTTCCAGAAAGTGAATGGTTGTATGGATATATACTTTCTTTTGGACCTTATGTGGAAGTATTAGAGCCATTACGTATAAGAAACATAGTTTTACAGAAGATGAAAGAAACTTTAAATATTTATAATGAAAAGTTTTAATATATTTAATTTAAGAAAGAGGAAGAGTCATTATGAAACATGAATGGAGAAAAAAAGAAAAGAAATATTATTTGCCAAAAGATAAACCTGAAATTGTCAACATGGAAAAGTTTAAGTTTATACAAATAAAAGGTAGTGGAAATCCAAACAGTGAGGAATTTTCTGAAAAAGTAGGTGTACTATATTCCATAGCTTATGCTATAAAAATGATGCCTAAAAAAGATATAACTCCAGAAGGGTACTTTGATTATACAGTATATCCATTGGAAGGTATGTGGGGATTGGACGAAGAAGGTAGGAAAAAAGAGACTTTTGATAAAAATCATCTAGTATATAATATAATGATTAGACAACCTAAATTTGTTACAAAAGACGTTTTTGATTTAGCAATGGATATTACTAAAAAGAAAAAATTTAACAAGTATTTAGATGAAGTTGAATTTGGAGAAATAAATGAAGGTATGTGTGTTCAAATGATGCATGTGGGACCTTTTGATGAGGAATATAGAACTTTTGAAATTATGAAAGAATTTTGTCATAACAATAAATTATCTCTAAGGGATAAAAGTCATAGAGAAATTTATATATCTGATTTTAGAAAAATATCACAGGAAAAACTTAAAACAGTTTTGAGATATATGGTGGAAACTAATTAAGGAGGAATCTGTTTTGAATTTTATAGATTTAAACTTTGAAAATATAGATAAAGAACATATATGTTGTGCTCTTTCTGATAAAAAGGGAGAATATCAAGTTTCGTCAAAAAAAGATTGGATTAAAAATGAATTAAAAAATGGATTAGTATTTAAGAAAGGAGATGTGAGAGGTAAAGTTTTTATTGAATATATACCTTCTGAAAATGCTTGGTGTCCAATTGTTGCATATAATTATATGTTTATAAATTGTTTTTGGGTGTCAGGAAAATATAAAGGACAAGGCATAGGTAGTAAGCTACTTGAGGAATGTATAAAAGATAGCAAAGATAAGGGGAAAAATGGGTTAGTAATATTATCTTCAAACAAAAAGAAACCTTATTTATCAGATAAAAAATACCTTATAAATAAGGGTTTTTTAGTAGCCGATGCTGTCAATCCATACTTTGAATTGCTATATTTCCCATTTGGAGAAGAGGTACTTATACCTAAATTCAAAAATTCTGTAAAAGAAGAAATTATAAATAAATCAGGATTTGTATTATATTATTCACATCAATGCCCATTTACTTCAAAGTATGTTTCTCTTATAAAAGACTATGCAGAGGAAAGAAAAATAAATTTGAAAACTGTTAGATTTAAAAATAAAAAGCAAGCGCAAAATTCTCATATACCTTTTACTACATATAGCTTATATTACAATGGAAAATTTATAACTCATGAAATTATAAGTAATAAGAAATTTGATTATATATTTAATTTACAACAATTGTAAATAAAAAGAGTAGCAACTTTTATTGGATTTACAACAATATAAGATTACTACTCTTTTATTATTTAAATTTTATACTTCTATTAATTCGTATTCTTTATTTCCAAGACCAAGTCTAACACTGTGATCTATACAAACTTCCCAGTTTGTTTCAGGATGAGTATTTATAAAGTGATCATGAGTACTAAGGTCTTTTTCATCTAAATAACTACCATGTATGATAGATTGTTTGTTGCAAGCATCTACACATGCCATGTCTAAAGCAACAGGGTCAAAAGAAGCAAATATACCAACATCTGGAATGATAGCTAAATCGTTTTCTCTGTGACAGTCACAATTAGGAGATACATCAATAACAAAGCTTATATGAAAATGAGGTCTACCTTGTAAAACTGCTTTAGAATATTCAGCTATTTTTTTGTTTAAAATATCATTTGATTCATCAGTAGGAGAATTTACGGCATCATAATTACATGATCCAATGCATCTGCCACATCCAACACATTTATCGTGGTCAATAGAAGCTTTTTTATTTTCTCCAAAGGAAATAGCTTCATGTGCACAGTTTTTTGAACATGTTCTACATCCAACGCATAAATTTTCGTCTACAAAAGGTTTTCCATTACTATGCATTTCCATTTTACCAGCGCGAGATCCACATCCCATACCTATATTTTTTAAGGCACCACCAAAACCTGTAGACTCGTGTCCTTTAAAATGGCTCATAGAAATAAAAATATCAGCATCCATTATTGCCTGACCTATTTTAGCTTCTTTAACATACTGCCCACCCTCAACAGGAACAAGAGCTTCATCTGTACCTTTTATTCCATCAGCAATTATTATATGACATCCTGTAGTAAATGGATTATAACCATTGGTATAGGCCGAATCTAAATGCTCAAGTCCGTTTTTTCTACCACCAACATAAAGAGTATTACAGTCTGTTAAAAATACCTTGCCATTTTTTGATTTTATTAAATCCACAATAACCTTAGAAAAGTTAGGTCTTAAATAAGCTAGATTTCCGGGTTCTCCAAAGTGTATTTTTATAGCGCTATATTTGTTTTCAAAGTCAATATCTTCTATTCCTGCTTTGATAACTAGTTTTTGTAATTTGTCTAGTAGATTATTTTTAAAGTCTGTTCTTAAATTTGTATAATATACTTTTGATTTATTCATAAGTTCCCCTTTCCATATGAAAAATAAGTTATTTCAATATATTATAATCCTATAATAATAATTCTTCCATAAATTTATATATATAATTTGGAAAAGAATTTAAATATATAATTAA
>NZ_JANKBY010000165.1:0-7760 GCF_024621905.1 Terrisporobacter muris | reverse complement strand
GTACACTTTATAGTGGAATAACACTAGTTGTGGCTATAATAATATCTAAACTTTTACTAAAACCACTAAAAAAAGAAGATAAATATATAATTCAATTTTCAAATGTATTTTCAAATTGTGGATTTATGGGATTTCCAATTATAGAAGGTCTATATGGTAAAGAAGGATTAGTTTATGCATCTATATTTAATGTTTTATTTACTATATTTATGTGGACTTATGGAGTAGGTTTGTTCACAGGAGGTATTAACAAGAAAAATGTAAAAAAAGTGTTTGCAAATCCTTCTATTGTAGCTGTTTTTATTGGAATAATTATTATGGTATTTGGAATAGAGATTCCATCAATTATAATGAAGCCAATAGAAATGGTAGGAGGAATTACTTCTGCACTTTCTATGATTATTGTCGGTGTGATTTTGTCCAATGTAAATTTTAAGGAATATATGAAGGATATTTCTTTGTATTACGGAGTGTTTTTAAAACTTTTGGTTGTACCTATTATAGTATACATTATCATGGCTGCTCTTCCAGGTCCTACAAAGGTAATGAAGATTATTGTATTACTTCATGCTATGCCAACGGCTGCTATGTTGCCAATTTTTGCTGAAAGTTTTAACAAAGATAAGGAATATGCGTCGGTACTATTATTTATGAGCACTTTATTTTGTGTAGTTACTTTTCCTGTGGTACTTTTAATTGTAGGGCAGTAGAATCAAAGAATTAATTCATGTGAATCTAAATGTATGAGATACAGATATGATTTATGATATAATACCTAAGTAAATATAATGATTTTGTTAATACAAATGATACTTAGAGGTGAAATACATGAGTAATTTAGACAATGACATATACGAATTTAATAAAATAGATGCTTATAACAAATTACAAGAAGCAGTACAATATTTTTGTGGAGAGAATAAAGAACAAAATTTTGATAAATTTATGGTTTTATGTAAAATGTCAGCTCTTCAAGATAATTCCCATAGTCAATATATAATGGGTATTTTTTATGAGGATGGAATAGAAGGATTGGAAAAATATTTCCAAACAAAAATAGAAGCAGATGAAAAGTATTATAAAATGACAAATAGTAAAAAAGCTATGAAGTGGTATGAAAAATCAGCAAATCAAGGATATAAAGATGCACAATATGCTCTAGGAAATATGTATTTTAAAGGAATAGATATTGATGTGGATTATGAAAAAGCTCTTTATTGGTTTAAAAGCTCTAAGACAGAGTTTGCTTGTTTTTATGTTGGATACTTGTATGAAAAAGGATTAGGTGTAAATCAAGACTACAACAATGCAATTAAATGGTATGAAAAATCTGCAAACCTTGGAGACTCAAATGCAGCTTATAATTTAGGTGTTATGTATAAAATGGGTCAAGGTACTGAGATAGATTATAATAAAGCCATAGAGTGGTATGAAAAAGCAGCTGAGAAAAATAATAAAAATGCCCTTTGTAACCTGGCTATGATGTATAGATATGGTGAAGGTGTAGAAGTAGATTATAATAAATCCATAGATCTTTATAAAAAAGCTTCTAAGCTTGGAAGTGAAGTAGCTATGTATCAATTGGGATATATGTATAATCAAGGCATAGGTGTAGATGTTGACTTTGAGCAAGCTAGAATATGGTATGAAAAATCTGCAAACTTAGGATATTCTGATGCTCAGTGTAATTTGGGGTATATTTATCAAGAAGGACTGGGAATAGAGAAAAACTACGAAGAAGCAATAAGATGGTATGAAAAAGCTATAGAGCAAAATGAATCAATTGCAAAAAGTAATTTAGCAGAAATGTATATTTTGGGACATGGAGTGGAAGTTGACTATGAAAAAGCTTTAGCTCTTTATGAAGATGCCTTAAATGATGCTAGAATCATAGATGATGAAGAAGAAATATCTATAGTCTTATTTAATATCGCTGAAATGTACGAAAAAGGCTATGGAATGAAAGTTGACTATGAAAAAGCAAGAGAGCTATATGAGGAGTCTGCATCTTATGGTCTAGAAGAAGCTATAGAAAAACTTGATAATTTAAAAACTAAAATCAAAAATAATACAACAAATTAGAATTGGTGACAACTAAACCATTAAATAACAAATAAGTTTTCATAAAATATAGAAACAAATTGACGAAGATAATCATATATTGATATAAATAGGTATGCATTTAATGCCTATTTATATCAATAACAAGTTGGTGATATAATGTATAATTTTAAAAGTTTAACACCTGAAAATGGATTAGATTACAATAATCTAGAAAATGCTAGACAAAATAATTATTGTTGGTCAATGAGCGAACTAGATGATTATATATATGTAGGTACCGGTAGAAATATATTACTTGTAATTATTCAAACTTATTTTGGAGATTCTCTAAATATACCAACATCTATATATGTTCCAAATCAAGACAATAAAGCTGAAATTTGGAGATATAAAAAAGACTGTCCAGATTCTTGGCAAAAAGTGTTTACAGTTGAAGATGAAAAAGAATATGGATTTAGATATATGGTTAATTTTAAACCTTTCAACGGAAACCCAGCTCTTTATGCCGCATCTGCCGCTACAGAGGGATATATGCAAGTATATAAATCTGTTAATGGTACAGTGTGGGAAAAAGTATTATCTGATGTTAAACCAAATAGTACTATAACTGGAACTTCATCAAGAGCTATGGTAGTTCATAAAGACAAGTTATATTTAGCAGCAATAGATGAAACTGGTCAAGGTCCAGAGACTTTGTTGTATAGTAGTAAAGATCCTGAATTCTTCCCTTGGAAGCTGGAAACACCAGAGGGTACAAATCCAAATAAAAACCCTCAAGGTGGAATAACAAATATGGCTGTATTTAATAATCGCATATACGTGGCAACAAGTACAGAAAATGGTATTCAAGTATGGAGAACTAATAAAGAGGAGCCTAAAGTTAATGATTGGACACTAGTAGTAGATAATGGCTTTGGTGATGAAGATAATGTATATCCATTGAGCATGGGAGTGTTTAAAAATCATCTATATGTTAGTGGAACTAAAGAATTACCTTTAGCATGGGCTATACCAAGAGGTTGCGATATAGTAAGAATAGACAAATATGATGATTATGAAGTTGTAGTAGGTCCAAATAGTGTATCTGGAATTTTGTCAGGATTCTATAATCCATTTAACGTATATGCTTGGCAAATACAAGAATATAATGAAAAACTATTTATAAGTACCTTTGATGACGCTACAAATATGCAACTTATATTAGAATTACTATTAGCTAATAAAGATAATTTACCATTACCAGAATTTATAGTAGATATTTTAATAGAAATATATGAGTTAGTAGTAGAACTATTAAATGTATTTAAATATCCTTTTGGATTTAATTTATATGTATCGAGAGATGGACTAGATTTTGAACCAGTTTTCTTAGATGGACTGGATAATAGATATAATTATGGTGGAAGAATACTATATGTAGATAGTGAAGATGATTTATATATAGGTACAGCAAATCCATATCAGGGATTAGAGGTTTGGAAAGCTTTCAAGTGTAAATATAATTGTTGTAATAATAACAATGAATATGATTTTGAAGCAATCAAAGAAGAACTTGAAAAACGATTTATTAAATTACAACCATATAAATCTCAAATTCAAGAGTTTTTACAACCAATGTTTACTAGATATAATTTTAGAAAATAGCGTGTCAAGTAACTTTATGACTTGATACCATCGCCAAAAGTAATAACGTTTTTGACAGTTTATATCAAGAACTATTATCGTCAAGTATATTATATAAATTTAAAGCGTACATGAAATATATCAAAATGACAAAGGCAAAATATGTAATAAATTAAAAAAGGAGTCTATAAGTCTCCTTTTTTAATTAAAAATAATAACTTACCTTAATTTATACAAAATTAGTTTTTATAGAATACTCATTTTGTACAAAACAATTACTAACCATAATCATTTTCTAGAATTTATCTAGTTTTTTTACCATATAATTTTGCATCTAGCTCACAAGAAATTGCCAAATTATATATGTATGCATTTGACACTTCAATCAGCATTTTTTCTTCTAATTCTTTAGATAATTTTATCTTGCCTATTTTCATTCCATACCCCATTACATAGCTTCTTATATCTTCTATACCATTCATATTGTAATAGTTTAAGCCCTCTGGAGCTATCTCGTATTTATCACTTAATAATTGATAAAAAGTTCTTCCTCCAAATAAATCTGCTAAAAATCTAGTATAAGCATAAGCAACTACAAGTTCTGGATTGCTATCACTTATTTCTTTCATTCTTTCTACAAAAGCTACTGTGGAAGCTAATAACTCGTATTTTTCTCCTGCAAAATATTTTAAATCTTTCTCTATTAACTCGTATCTATAAAGCTCTTTTGTTGAAAATTCTTTTACTACTTCATTATCTAAATTATTTTCAATAGTATCTTCGATTGCCTTATACATAGCACTTAAATTAAATAAATATTCTGCATAGCCTTCTTTTGATGCTGTTCCATCTACTATTTTTTTTATAAAACCTGTATGTTCAGATGCTTCGTGAAGAGCCCATGAACCTTGTTTCATTTTCATCATCAATTCCATAAATTTACCTCCAAAAATATTATTGTCATAGACTATTATTCCTAAAAAACATATAATTTTTCATTAATATGATATTTTATTAATATAACTTTTCTATCTAACAAAAAGTTTGCTTTATTTGAGCGACTTATTTGCGCAACGAGCAAGTGAAATACTTCATTTATGAAAAATTGATAATCATTCCATCAACAATATATCCTAATTACCACTTTAAGCTACTGTGTAGGTGCTATTAAAACCACCTTACTTAAAAAGAGATGTCTCTTTTAATGATAAAAAAATCATTTAGAGACATCTCTTTTTATACTATTTTTTATTTTGGTATTTTTTCTTTTTATATTCATATTCAGGTATTGTAGTAGGAATAACAGTTCCAGGAGTACCTGCAGGGCCTTGTGGACCTATAGAACCTTTTGGTCCGGCTGGGCCAATTGGCCCTGTTTCACCTTTTGGGCCTTGTGGTCCAGCTGGTCCTTGTGAACCAGTATCTCCTTTAGGACCCATTGGACCCATTGGTCCTGTTTCACCTTTTGGTCCTTGTGGACCCATATCTCCTTTAATTCCCTTACTTGATGCTCCAGGTATTCCAGGAGCTCCAGAAGGGCCTTGTGGACCTATATCACCTTTATCTCCCTTAGGACCTTTTGGACCGGCTGGGCCCATTGGTCCCATTTCACCCTTTGGTCCTTGTGGACCCATGTCTCCTTTTTCGCCTTTTGGTCCTTGTGGTCCAGTTGGTCCTTGTAAACCAACACAACTAGCTTCATTACATAATGGGTTAATATAAACTTCTTTACCTAAGTCTACATATTGAATAGAACTTAATTTAATATAAATAGGACCTTTTCCAGAAGAAGTTTTGCCCATAACAGCACATTGATTAACTTGGCAAACTTTTAATCTTAATATACAATCGCTTCCCTCTAATTTTAACCCCACAGTTCGCCCAATAGAGCAACATAAAATATTAAAAATTTGAAAATCTCCACAGTTTAAAGGAATTATACACATAGGGCAAGATGATGAATCCATTTTACCAGAGCAGTAAACTTTTTTATTTTTACAAGCTTTATCTGCGTTTAATTCCTTACATGAAGACAAATTGCAAGAATTACATTTGTTTGTACAGTTTTTGTCCATAATATTACACTCCATGTTGATTATTTTTAGTAGAACTTCTACGTACTATATTTATATGATAAAAATTATAAAATGGCACAGTGATGATAATATTTAAAGGATATATTAAATATAGGAATAAGCGATTTTATGTAGAACTATACATATAAGACACTCTAGATCTAAAAATAGACTAAATATTTAAAGATAGATTACTATATATTATTTGGGGTGATTATATGATTAATAAAACTAAAGTAAATGAAGATGAAAAGATAATAAAAGATATTTGTAAAAAATTAGATAAACTAGTAGACAGCATAGTACATATAGATCCAAACTTTACATATATAGGTTCAAAAAGAAAAGGTTATTACAGTATTTATAATAAAAATAACTATGGCAAAAACATACATTTAAACTTGAATTTCAGATTGTATTACCCAGACAAAAAATCCTTCTACTATTATAAAGAAGCTAAAAATTTAAAAGGTAAAGATTTTAATAAATACATAGAATACAAGTACAATGATAGTAAAATACTTTATGCAAAGATAGAATGGTTTTCTGTAAATCCCACAAGAAAGGGTATAGGAAGTAAGATTATAGGTAGTTTTATTAGCTTATTAAGGAGCATCGATGATATTGAGTTTATTTTACTTACACCTAAAAATGATGCAGCTAGAAGTTTTTGGTCTTCAAATAAGTTTGTTTGCGAGGATTACGACCTGCTTATCGACAAAAGAGTAAAAATCTCTGCTTGTAAGAGATTAGTTCATAAACTTTAAATTTATTATTATAATATATCAATTTATAAGGGTGTATCAAAAATGGTACATCCTTTATGATTACTAGAAAGATATAATAAAAATGCCCATTTTTAGCATTACGAACATTTGTTCTTGTACGGTAAAAATAGCATTTTTTAACTTTAACATAGTTTTTTGTTTACATAATAATATTACAGCAACTTTTTGTTTTAATCTAGAAATATTTAACACTGAATAATAAACTAAAAAAAGATAAAACTAAATTAATAGTCATAATTTAGTTTTAACCAAGGAGAGAAATATATAAATGCATATATTAAACCTAAATACAAAGAAAATAACCAAAAATATAGATGAGATTCACTTTAATGAGGATTACCACTTTATCATATGTAACCCCTGGGAGTTAAAATTTTTCAAAAACACTTTAAAAATAAATAATCAAGCTTATAAAAACTGTCTTTCTTATCATGAAAAAGTAAGTGTAAATATCTTAGATGATTATATATTTTTTACTTTAGCTAATTTTCAAATAAACGAAGAAGATATCCTAATAGAGGAGATAAACATCTTCTTATCAGAGAAATATATTCTTATTCTTATAAGGAAAAAAAACGATGTATATGAGCAAATAAAACAATTAATGCGTGAAAATTTCTATTATAAATCAAACCTAACCTTATCTTTATTCACTATATACTCTAGTATTCTTAGAATCATCATCTCTAATCAGTTTGAGAATTTGGAAAGGGTAGAGGAGATAATACTAGAAATAGAGGATGATATTATAAATGAAGTAAATGAGGATATATCTAGCAAGATAAGTCATGTAAGATCCATATGCAGATGTTGTGTAAAAAACATCAGGCCTTTAACGTATATGATGGATACACTACTGAAAGATGGCATGGAGTTTTTCTCAAAGGAAAAGACTAGAAATAACTATTTGGAAAAGGAATATGAGAAGCTTTTGCAGGGACTAGACTTATCTATAGATAAACTTTATAGTTTTTCTTTAAGCACTAGAGAATTGGCAGATAAACTATTAGATATATATTCTTCAAAAGTTTCAGAGAAGACAAATAACCTAATAACCAGGCTTACGATTTTTACAGGTACTGCTGTACCCATAAGTATAATTACTGGTATATATGGTATGAACTTTAAATACATGCCTGAGTTAACTTATGAATATGGATATGGAATTACTATCTTAGTTATTTTATTAATAATAATTATAAGTTTTATT
>NZ_JANKBY010000164.1:0-7777 GCF_024621905.1 Terrisporobacter muris | reverse complement strand
TATAATGATATAAGCAGGAGGTACTTTTTATGAAAGAAAATTTTAATCCCAATTTATATCATGGAAAACATAAGAGTAAAAACTTCTTCGAAGGATGGTACTTCAAAATAGTTGATAAAAAAAATGATTACAAACTTGCTATAATTCCTGGTGTCTCTTATGGTAATGACAAATCTGATCATCACTGTTTTATACAAGTTATAAATGGAAAGGAGTCTAATTTTAATTATCTATCTTATAATATAAATGATTTTAAATATAATAATAGTAAATTTAGGGTATGTATTAATTCTAATATATTTACTTTGAGAAGTATGAATCTATCCATAGCTTACAATAATTTAAATATCCACGGTAATCTAATATTTAAAAACTTAGTTAAATGGCCTGATAGTATTATTAATCCTGGTAGTATGGGATTTTATAATTATTTAAAATTTATGGAATGCTATTCACAAGTCTGTGTTCTAAACGGATCTATTGTAGGAGATTTAAATATTAATGGTGTAAATATAGATTTTACAGGTGGAAAAATATATATCGAAAAAAATTGGGGCAAGAGTTTCCCAAAATCTTGGTTATGGATTCAAAGTAACTCTTTTAAAAGTAGAAAAGCTTCTGTAAGTTGTTCTATAGGAACTATACCTTTTCCAATAAAGAACTTCACTGGTTTTCTTATAGGTGTTACCTTAGAAAATGATTTCTACAGTTTTACTACAATTAATCATAGTAAAATTAATATACAGCATTTTGGTGATGATATCTCCTTAACTGTAACTAAAAAGAATCTAAAATTAACCCTAAAGACTTTTACAAATCAAAAAGATTTCTTAGTCTTAAAAGCTCCTAATAAAGGCTCAATGAAATCCACTGTAAAAGAAACCATAAATGGTCAAGTTTATATTCTTCTAGAAGATACTAAATTAAATAAAAAAATATTTGAAGATATTGGTCTTAGTGCTGGAATTGAATATGGAGGAAATTTTTCCGAACTTTTCAAGTAAAAAACAGATAAGTTTGAAAAACAAACTTATCTGTTTTTTATTCTTCTTCATCTAACAAACATAATAATTTTTCATTTATAATATCAACATTTACTTGAGTAAAATTTTCAATTGCTTTTCTTTTTAATCCTCTCAAACTAAGTTGTATTTTATTATGAAAATTCCCTTCTTTTTCATTATCTTTTATTAGATTTAAAAAATCTAACAAAGAATATATTTTAAACTTCTCTATTTGTCTTTCCTTTGCCATATTTTCCAAAAGGGCAATAATGATATCTTGATAATTATCTTCTTTATTTAAATTTAAATACTTAGATATATTAGGTAATATAAATTCAAACAACATTCTTTTGACAGGAATATCTTCTAGTCCCATACTTCTTCCTATATCTAAAATTAAGTCATCAGGTAATTCTAAAAGCTTATTAAAAATTAGGTCATCATCTACTGGTTCTATATAATACTCTCTTCCCCTTAACTTTCTTATAGCCTTAATTGCATCATAATAACCAAGTTTAATATTTCTGTGAGCTAAATCTTTTGTGAAAATAAATGTTCCTCCCAAATCCATAGAGGGTTGAATTTCAACAACATTAGTATTTTCATCAACATGTTTCAATTTTCTACTAGAGTTTAATCTTATAGCTATTATCTTATCATAATTTTTTTTTGCTAAAAGACTAACTGGACAATTATCATAAAGCCCTCCATCTAAATACGCCTTGCCATCTAGTGGTTCCATTTTTAATCCTGGATATCTAGCACTTGCCATTATATAGTCTTTTATTTTTCCCTCTGGAATATCTTCTTTAAATACTTCTATGGGACTTAAAGGCCCTAATTCAACAGTAACGAGTCCAAAATCTATATTACTATTTCTTAATTTTTCCTCATCAACTAGTTCATCTACAACTTTTCGTAAATTTTCTGTATCGATTCCTCTATTAGCAATTATCTTCTTTGCTTCGCCGGAAAAATAGGATATTGTTTTTATATCAAGGTTTCTATTTATTACATTTGCCATATGCCTATCTTCTATATCAAATAGTTGTTGTGGTGTAATATTACTCCACATATCAAAACATTTTTCAAAGTCGCCCTGAGCAACCATAGCTGCATTAAAAGCACCTATAGATGTTCCCACTATTCCATCTATTTCATACCCTTCTTCTAATAAAGCTTTAATTGCTCCAATATGAAATGCGCCTCTTGCTCCACCACCTTCTAAAGCTACCCCTAACATAAGCTATCATCTCCCCCATTAAGAGTAATTTTCTTCTTTAATTTATATTATAGCAACTTGTTAGATTTATAAGTAATTTAATTTCAAAAAAAGAAGCTATTTAATAGCTCCTTTTTATATTATTTATTATCTAACTCAAATAATATTACTTGATTTTCTTTTATTGTTTCTTTAGTATTTATAACCCTTTGATTTGATGATCCTCTTAATATAAGAGATATATTTTTTTTATCTTCTTCAAACTTGCCATCTACTAAAATATCTGCATATTTAAAAATTTCTTTTTGAGCTTCATTAAAGTTTTCAACAGTATAACCTGTCCACAAATATATTTTTTTATCTGGATATTTATCTTTAAATGTCTTACATACATAAATAACTCCCTCAATATTTTCGGGACAAAGAGGTTCTCCTCCTAATATGGATAAATCTCTTTTTATATTGTGTTTATCAATATTATCTATAATATAATTTAGTTTATCTTCAGTAAACTCTTCTCCATCTGTAAAGCTCCAAGTCTCTCCATTAAAGCATCCTTTACAATGGTGAGGACAACCTTGGGTCCAAAGAGACATAGTAATCCCAAATCCATTTGCTATATCATTATCTTTAATTCTATTTATTCTCATATTATTATGCTCCTTTTAGTATTTGGAATTTTTAAAACTAAAATTTAACCTTATTTATTCTTTTTTTCATAAGGCATCATACAGCACATAGTACCTTCTGGACATGGTCCAAATTGACAACTTGCCCCAAGAGTTTTAGCAAATAATGTACTTACTTTTTCAACTTCGTCTACCATGGCCCATGCTAATTTATTGATTTCTTCCTGTGCTCTTCTACAACATCTATGATGACAGAAGTTTATTAAACTTCTTAAATTCATTGTACATATTATTTTTGTTTCACAAGCATTTGGGAATATATATCTAGCATTTTCAATTGCTTTCTTTTCTAAAGTTGAACATAGCTTTTTATATGATGTTCTTAATGATTCTACGAAATTTTCACACGATTTATGTTCTTCTTTCCATACTTCAAATTCATCTTTATCTATACTACATTTTTTCAGTTGAATATCTATTAATTTACCGTACATTTCCTCATTATAAACATAATCATATATTAATTTATCAACTATATCGTCATATAATCTTTGACTATCTTCCATATGATTTTTGTAGCTCTGCTCTAATATAGGATTATTTTTTATATCTTGTGGAATTACGTATTCAAACTGAGTTTCTTTAACATATCTTTGAGATTGTTGGCTATAAGATGCTATTCTATGTCTAACTAATTGATGTGTTAAGCTTCTAGATACTCCTTCTATAGCAAAAGTAAAGCTAGTATGTTCTAGCACGCTTCCATGACCAATAGAAGTAATCATATTTACAAATCTTTCAATACTTTCTGGTGTTTGCTTTTCCATTAAATCATCAATATTTGATGGTGAATAACAAAGCTTACCTGCTGTAGCTATAACAAGCTCTGGATTCATTGTGTGTGATATAAGTTTTACTCTTAATTTTGTTTCCATTATTTACTCTCCTCTTTTTCAGCAATTTCTATTGTTTGTTCAATTAATTCTATTACAGTCATTTGACCTACCCCATTTGGTACAGGAGTCAAGTTACATTGTTTTTCATTTACTATAGCATGATAATCTTCTTTACACACATCACCACACATTTTTCCTTCTTCATTAAAGTTAATTGATACATCTATGATTGTAGTATTATTAGAAAAATCTTCTGTTCTTAGGAAATTAGCTTTTCCTACTGCTGTGACAACTATATCCGCTGATGCAATCTTATCCTTTAAATTTTTAGTTTTACTATGTGCTATAGTCACTGTGGCATTTTCTCTCAAAAATAATTGTGCCAACGGCTTTCCAACTATACTAGAACGATTTATTATAAGAATGTCCTTACCTTCAATATCTATTTCGAATTCTTTTAATAATGTCATTATCCCCCTAGGAGTACATGCTACATTTCCATCTAAATTAAGTGCTAATTTACCCATATTTCCTACAGTAAATCCATCCACATCTTTTTCATCTTTAATAAGATTTGTAAGGTAATCTTCATCTAAATGCTTCGGTATCGGTAGTTGTAATAGAACGCCTGTTACACCTTTATCTTTATTTAAATCTATAATAATTTTTTCTACTTCATCTTGACTAACATTTTCATCTAAATGAATTATTTTGGAATCTATTCCAACTTCTTCACACTTTTTAATTTTATTTGATACATATTTTCCACTTGCAAAATCTTCTCCTACTCTAATTATTACTAGAGAAGGTTTTTTACTTAATTTATTTACTCTGTATTTTAATTCAGCTATTTTTTTTGTTACTAATTGTCTAGCATCTAGTAATGTCATTTACTTACCTTCCTTTTAATATCTTTATGTACAATAGAAAAGGCGCACAAGCACCTTTTCCTCTATAAATGTAATACTCTTTCTCCAATTTCTTGTGTACGACCTTTACCCCACATATTTGATCCTATATAACCACAAGTTCTTCTCATAACTTGCATTTCATCTTTATCTTTATTTCCACAGTTTGGACAATACCATTCTAAATTATCATCTAACTTTATTTCTCCAGTATAATCACATGCGAAGCAAACATCTGGCTTAGTATTTATTTCAGCGTATTGTATATTATGATAAATATAGTTTATGATTTGTTCAACAGCTGGCAAGTTTTTACTCATATCTGGAACCTCTACATAACTTATGCATCCGCCTAAACTTATATCATGGAATTTGCTCTCAAACTTTAATTTAGAGAAAGCATCTATTTCTTCAGAAACATGAACATGATATGAGTTTGTATAGTACATTCTATCTGTTACATTTTTTATTTCTCCAAACTTTTGCTTATCTATTCTGCAGAATCTTGAAGTTAAACTTTCTCCTGGAGTTCCATAAAGACCAAATCCAAGTCCAGTTTCTTTTTTCCACTCGCTACATTTATCACTTAAATAATTCATTACTTGAAGGGCAAACTTTTCACCTTCTTTTGTTGTATGAGATACCCCAAGCATTGCTTGAGTCATTTCATATATACCAACATATCCTAGAGAAAGCGTTGAATACCCGCCATCTAGTAAAGAATCAATTTTCTCACCTTTTTCAAGCCTAGCTATTCCACCATGTTGCCAGTGAATTGGTGATATATCAGATGTTGTCCCTTTTAATAAATTATGTCTAACCATTAATGCTTCTTTACAAAGATCTAATCTTTCATCTAATATATTCCAGAATTTATTCATATCTTTTTCTGCTGTTAATGCAACTTGTACTAAGTTTAAAGAGATAACCCCCTGATTGAATCTTCCGTACCATTTATAATTTCCATTTTCATCTTTCCAGTTACTTAAGTGTGATCTGCAACCCATTGGAGGGAATGTTTCTCCATCATAATTTTTTCTCATCATTTTTGCACTTTGATAATCAGGTACTAATCGTTTTGTGTTACATTTTGCAGCAAGTTTTGTTATATAATCGTATTTCCCACCTTCTAAACAGTTGTGTTCATCTAATAAGTAAACTAATTTAGGGAACTCTTCACCTATTACTTGACCTTTATAGTTTTTCATTCCCTCTAATCTTTGTACTATCATTTCTTCACAAATTAATGCCATTTCTCTTTCATATTCATGACCTTCTTCTATTTCTAAATATATAGTACAGAATGGTGACTGACCATTACTCGTATGAAGAGTTGACAACTGATATCTAACAGTTTGTATACCTGATTTTAATTCTTCCATCATCCTCTCTTCAGCTAGTTCTTCAGCCATCTCAAGAGAGTATTTTTGTTTGTATTTATTTAAATATTTATTGTACGATACCCTTAAAAATGGTGCTATATGTTTTATTGTTATTGTATTTCCACCGTATTGAGCACTTGCTATTTGGGCTATAATTTGAGTAACTATAGTGCATGCTGTTCCAAAAGATTTTGGAGACTCTACTAATTTATTATTAATAACTGTTCCATTAGTTAACATATCTTCTAAGTTAATTAACATACAGTTATGTATCGGCTGCATTGCATAGTCCATATCATGATAATGAAGAACACCTTCGTCATGTGCGTGAACTATATGGGCAGGTATTAGCTTTCTTCTGGACATATCTTTAGATACCTCTCCTGCTACTAAATCCCTTTGAGTAGAAGCTAATACACCATTTTTATTTGAATTTTCATTTAAAACATCTTCATTACTTTTATCTAACAAGCCTAGGATGCTATCGTCTGTTGTATTTATCGTTCTCTTAAATGATTGTACTGCTCTATATCCTTCATATGCTTTAGCTGTCAGTTTTTGCTTATAATCAATTAACTTTGTATACACCATTTCTTCTACTTTATAAACTGTTGCACTCGTATCACGTTCCATACAAATAGCTTCTATATCTTCAGCTATTTCTTTGGCTATTTCTGGTATATACACTCCACTACCATATTTCATCGCTTTTAATATAGCATATTCAATCTTATTTTTATCGAATTTTACAACTTTTCCATCTCTTTTGATTATATTTAACTCTGTTTTCATAAGCATCTCCTTTTGATCAGAATGATATCTATTCTTATCTATATAAATTAATTTTTTAATCTTTTTATGTAAACCTATTGACTTTTATAGAAGTTTCATACCCATTATCCTTTTAATAAAACACTATATATAGTAATCACCTTGTATATTCTATACTACATATGGTGTTTAATCAAGTGATTTATTTTTAATTTTCCAACTTTATTTTTGTCAATACTTTTTAAATTTTTAGCCACCAACCTAAGATTAAGGTGTACAAATACATTGAAATTTTTTTATAATTTTTTACATAATTTTACAAAAATTCATTATTTCATATTAATTAAAAATCAAATAATTCTAACTGTATTTTCACACAAAAAAAGAAATATAAAATGAAATTCATCATAATATATTTCTTTTAATTAATTTTATTTAAATACGATTTCTATTTTTTCTATACTTGGTTCTAATTTTATGCATTGCACTTTTGCTTTTTCAAACATATATTTAGATGCTTTTGTTGAATCTGTTTGTGCATATTTATCATCTAAATAATATACCTTTTTTATACCAGATTGAATTATATTTCTAGCACAATCATGACAAGGGAATAAATTAACATAAATACTGCACCCCTCTAAAGACTTTCCTCTCGCATTTAAAATTGCATTTTGTTCTGCATGAACTACATATGGGTATTTAGTTTGAAGAAAATCCCCTTCTCTTTCCCATGGAAAATCTTCATCACTACATCCATTAACAAAACCATTATAACCAATCGATACTATTCTATTATTTTTATCTACTATGCAAGCACCAACTTGTGTTGATGGATCTTTACTTCTCATTCCTGATAATAAAGATATCCCCATAAAATATTCATCCCATGATATGTAATCTGTTCTCTTCATTATTTTCTCCTTTTATATAATTATCCGCTTAATTTTGTATTATATATTTTT
>NZ_JANKBY010000163.1:0-7782 GCF_024621905.1 Terrisporobacter muris | reverse complement strand
GACTTACTTTTAAAATTTCATAATTACACCTTATTGTATATTCAATGTTTTCATTACTATGACCTAACATCAGCGTTCCCCAGTAACAAATATAAACAATATATTTATTTCTTACCTCCATATTTATTCAATCATTAATTGGAGAGTTAAATTCTAACATGAACAAAGAAAAAAATCCATATTTTCAAGAAAATATGGATTTTATCTATTTTATATATTGTCTTTTTATTTTGCTATTTTATTTAGATTATCCCCAAAATTTTCACTCCAATAATTATATAAATCTTCCTCTTTTCTGAATAAAGGTAAGTTCATATTCTTATTAAGTTTTACAAGCCATGGAAGTTCCAGCCCTGCTTCTTCGATTTTTTCTTCATCTACAAATACTTCTTCAACATTACCTTCACTAATTATTTTGCCTTGATTTAATATATATACATAATCGCATATATCATAAATCAAATTCATATCATGACTAGTAATTACTATTTTCTTTCCTTTTTTATGCATCGATTTAATTATGTCTATAATAGCCTTTGTACTTTCAGGGTCTAATCCTGCTGTTGGTTCATCTAGTAAAACAAGGTTATTTTCCATAGCTATTACTGATGCGATTGCTACTCTTTTTTTCTGACCAAAGCTTAAGCTATGTACTGGCCTGTCAATAAAATCTTTTCCATTAACTGATTCTAATGCTTTATTTATTCTTATTCTTATAGTTTTTTCATCCATACCAATATTCCTAAGGGCAAATGCTAAATCATCGTACACCATTGAATAAAATATCTGTTTTTCTGGGTCTTGAAATACTATACCAACCTCTTTTCTTAAATTATATAAACTTTTTTTGTCATATTTCAGCTGGTTATTTTTATAAAGTATTTCTCCTTGTGTAGCTTTTAAAATCCCCATTAAGTTATTAAATAATGTAGACTTTCCTGAACCATTCGATCCAATGATTCCAATAATATCTCCTCTATCAAAATCCATAGTTATATTATCTAAGGCTTTTCTATTTTTGTCATATTTATATGTTAAATTATTTATTTTAAACATTATTAATCTTCCTCTACAATATAAAGAATTCGATTCGCTTAAGCCACTGCGTAGGCGCTCCACTTCATGTCACCAACATCTAAGTCTTCGCTACCGCTTCAGACTTATCCCGTTGCTCAAATTTTTTTATTATTTTACTATTTTATTGTTCTACTATGTAAAATGTTCCATCGTATAATTTCATGTCTAGAGCTATACTCATTTCATCATATCTTATCATCATTCTTTTAAATAACATATTTACTAATAATCCAAAAGAATTGTATCCATTCTTTAAATTTATATATCCAAACCTAAGTTCTTGAGATTTTCTTATATCTGCAACTTCCTCCATAAATATAAATATAAACCTATACATTAGCATGGAAATTTCTAAAACTATGTCTGGTAAATGTAGTTTTTTGAATACAAATATTAATTGATTAAAAGGTGTTGTAAGCATTATAAAATAAATGCAAGTCAAACATGATAATGCTCTAAAGAATAAATGTGTTGATGATATTATAGATTCATTTGAAACACCTATATATAAACTTCCTATTTTTATACTGTATAATAAGACTTCTTTATCTTTAGAAAAAGTCAGAAGTATCATAATTATACTGATAATTAAAAATACTAGGGGAATTTTAATAAAATGAATATAATCTTTTAATTCAATCTTTGCAATCCCAACTATAACCAAACTCATTATTGCTATAATAATTAAGGATATATAATTATAAGGATTAATTAAAGATAAAATTAGTAACAACATACCTATGGCAAATTTCATATTTGGATTTACTTTAGATAACTTATTTTTATAAGCATAATCATCTATTATCATTTAATAATTCATCTCTCATCTTTTTCTTAGTTCTAGTAGTTCCAATATAATATCCTATTATTCCTGCTCCAAATGCAGCTTGAGATGCAAATAATAAACTTTCAATCTCTCCACTTGCAGGCTCTATTATACTGCTAAACCATGGTTCATACTCTGGATTTATTTCAGTTATTACACCTTCAGCCTCTCCATCTGCTCCACCAAACTCTGCTCCTTTTTGAGTTATTAATGGGACAATAATTATAGCTAAAACTAAAAGAAGTAAAGTGATTGTTAATTTAATACTACTTGATTTTTTTCTTGTTGAACTTTGCATTATGCTAACACCTCTCTTTCTTCATTTTCAGTTATAAAGTTATAAACTATAACTGTAAGTAATCCTTCTGCTATTGCTATAGGTACTTGAGTAATAAAGAACACTCCTAAGAATTTTACTGCTGATACCATAAATCCACCTGCTGGATCTGGGAAAGCAAAACCTAGTTGGAAAGATGTTACAGTATATGTTAACAAATCTCCTAAAGCTGCTGCTAAAAATACTGCCATTTTTTTATCTATTTTATCTTTACATAATTTCCATATTCCAAAAGAAACTAATGGTCCTACAATTGCCATGGAAAAAGCATTTGCTCCTAAAGTTGTAATTCCACCATGCGCCAATAATAAGGCTTGGAATAATAATACTATTGTCCCTAAAACTACAGTTGCACTAGGTCCGAATAATATTGCTGCAAGGCCTACACCCGTTGGATGCGAACAACTACCTGTAACTGATGGAATTTTTAATGCTGATAATACAAAAACGAAAGCTCCACAAAGAGCTAATAATAATTTCTTTTTAGGTTGCTCTTTTACTATTTTAGTAATATTTTTAAGTCCTACTATAAAGAAAGGTATAAATATTACCCACCAAATTATTGCCCAGTTTACTGGTAAAAAGCCTTCCATAATGTGCATTGCATTTGAGATTACTGGTGTAGTCATTAACATAAATGCTGCTATTAATGACCATTTTACATTACTTTTTTTCATACTACATACATCTCCCTTTTAATTATTTTTAGGGTGTATATCTTATTATTTTAATTCATTTAACTAAGATTTCTTGTTGTAACTAAATATTTTGCTTACTTAATTAGTTGATAATTAAAAAAAGCCTAACCGAAAGGCTAGGCTCGTATCTCTTAATTTCCAACATAAAATGTTTTCTAATAAGATACTTCCTTCACCCCGAAGAAATTTCTTTTTATACTCTAGGCAGGTCTCCTGACTTAGCTTCATCCTACTCCTCACCTTCCCATAAAAAATTCACTACGTTCATATTACCAACGATATGACTTTGCTAATGCTTTAAACGACTACGTCGGCGCCATGCAATTTTAGTCAAATCCGTTGCTCAAATTCCATTCGTAACTTTTTTACAGTGGTTTGTTGAGTTTCGTCCACATTACAGTAACGGGGGCTGTAGAGGGTTCTCACCTCTTTCCCTATTAATCTTTAAAGAACCTAAAATATTTTTTATTATTCTTTCACTTTAATTCTATACCAATTTTTGTAAATATTCTATAAAAAGTTTGATTTTTATAAAAATGTATTAACAGATTTTCTTTAAGATTATTTTAAGGTTAAATTATTATACTCATGGTGTAAAACAATTGATAAAAGAGGTGAAAAATATGGCAATAAAGTCCTTTAAACGTTATGAGAAAAAGTTTTTAATAACAGAAAATCAATATAATGAATTAATTCCAAAACTTCTGGATTATATGAATCCTGATAAATTTTGTCAAAACAATAGAACTTACAGTATCTATAATATCTATTATGATACTGAAAATAGCGATGTAATAAGACATTCCATATCAAAACCATATTATAAAGAAAAACTCAGACTAAGAAGCTATACGATACCAACTAATGCTAATGATAGAGTATTCTTAGAATTAAAGAAAAAAATCAAGGGTATTGTTAGCAAGCGAAGACTTTCTCTGTCCTTAGGTGAAGCTTATGAATTTCTTTATAACAATAAAAAACCTGTGGTTAAAGATTATATGGATAAACAAGTACTTCATGAAATAGAATACTATATTAGTAAAACAAAAGTATATCCTACTGTATTTATATCTTATGAAAGAAATGCTTTTTTCTGTAAGGATAATCCTGATTTTAGAGTAACATTTGATTCAAGAGTTTTGACTAGAAGAAATCATCTACTTTTAGAAGAAGGAAGTTTTGGTGAAGATGTCGTTGGAGATGGAAAATATCTTATGGAAGTAAAGATATTAGGTGCCATACCTTTATGGTTTACAAAAGTTTTATCTGAACTTGAAATTTATCCAACTCATTTTTCAAAGTATGGAAATGAATTTATGAAATATTGTTTAAATAATAAAGAAAATAATGAAATAAAAATAGGAGCTGAAATATGTTAGAAACAATAATATCCTCAACAACAGGAGAATCATTTACTCTTATTAATTCTCTACTAGTAATAGGTACATCTATTATACTAGGAATTTTAATAAGTGTAGTTTATATGAAAACACATGAAAAAGATAATTTTAATTCTGGATTTAGTACAACCTTAATTATGTTGCCTGTAATAATATCTATAATTATCCTATTAGTTGGCAACAATGTAGCTAGAGCCTTCTCTTTAGCTGGAGCATTTTCCATAATTCGTTTTAGGAGTGCCCCAGGAGATCCAAAGGATATTGCATATATATTCTTTACTTTAGCAATTGGGCTTACTTGTGGTATGGGATATATTACTTATGCTGTTTTATTTACTTTAATTTTATCTGCTGTAATGATTGGATTACATATGACCAAATTTGCAGAGCCTAAAAATAAAACAATGCAACTTAAAATTACTATTCCAGAAAACCTAAATTATGAAGGTGTATTCGAAGAAGTATTAGATAACTACACTAATTCTTATAGTATACAAAGAGTTAGAACTAGGGACTTTGGTTCTTTATTTGAGCTGACTTATACAATAAGTTTAAAAGCCAATTCAAATCAAAAATCTTTTATGGACGAGTTAAGATGTAGAAATGGTAACTTAAACATTACTCTTACTCTTGCTAATACTAACTATGGTGATAATTAATTTACTTCCCCTTAAGTCTTTTTAAGGGGCTTTATTGTATAATAAAATAATAAAAAAATTCGCTTAGCTCATGTCGCCAAAATTGAGAAGCATATTGTCAATGATATATCCTCATTACTACTTAGGATAATTCCATTGCTCAAATTTACTTCATGAAGTTGAAGCAGTTTGGAGGATAACATATTGAAACTTTTATTAGTAGAAGATGAAAAGCAACTTTCTGAAGCTTTAAGCCAAATATTAATTAATAATAAATATAGCGTAGATGCAGTTTATGATGGAGATAATGGACTAGAATATGCTCTAACAGATATTTATGATGTCATTATTTTAGATATAATGCTTCCTAAATTAAACGGTCTAGAAATTTTACAAAAACTGCGAAAAGAAAGTATATCTACCCCTATACTCTTATTAACCGCGAAAGATTCTGTTGATGATAAAGTAACGGGTCTTGATTTAGGTGCTGATGATTACTTACCAAAACCCTTTGAGCCAAAAGAATTACTAGCAAGACTTAGGGCAATATCGCGAAGAAAAGGTGAAGTTATAAATGATAGCTTGTTAACTTATGGCGATATCAATTTAAATCTATCTAATTATGATTTAAGCTGTAGAGATTCTGCAGTAACTCTTACTCAAAAAGAGTTTGAAATATTAAACTATTTTATGCAAAGACCTAAAAATATTGTAAGCAAAGACGATTTAATAACTAAACTTTGGGGATTTGATTCTGATGTTGAATATAACAATATAGAAGTTTATATCTCTTTTCTGAGAAAAAAGCTTACTTTTATTAACTCTTCTGTAAAAATCACTACTATAAGAAGAGCCGGATATAAACTGGAGAAATAATAATGTTTAAAAAGCTAAAAACCAGATTTATTTTAATCAATATGACTTTGCTCACTATAGTTTTTATAAGTATTTTTAGTTTTCTTTATTTTATGACTAACCACAGCATTAATAGAGAAACAAATATGACTATTGATTCTCTTATGAATAATAGTCCAAAACAAAAGCCTAATAGTGGCAATATTGTAGTTGAGCTTGATAATAGTGGAAATATTACAAATTATTTTGTCCACCTAAATTATGATATGACTACTGTGAAATTGCAAAACGCTATAAATACTATTTATGAAAGTAATAAGAATAATGGTAAAATTAAAATAGATGATTATATCTATAAGTATGAAAAAAGGAGTTTCAGGTTTTTTTCAAAGATTGTACTTTTGAATATTACTTCAGAAGAGAGCTTAAAAATAAGATTAATTCAGATTTTTGTTTTGGCCGGATCAATAAGTCTTATTTTTCTTTTAATAATAAGTATTTATCTTACTAATAAAAGTATTGAGCCTATTAAAGAGACATTTAATAGACAAAAACAATTTATTGCAGATGCTTCTCATGAATTAAAAACACCTTTGACCATAATTAAAACAAATACTTCATTATTGCTTAGTAATCCTGAAGATACTATAAGAAATCAGTCTAAATGGATTAAATATATTGATTCTCAATCAGATAGAATGTCTGAACTAGTAAATGAAATGTTATCTCTTGCAAAGTTAGATGTGGAAAAAAATAAATTGATATTTTCTCCAATAAATCTTAGTAATATGATAGAAAGTATGCTCTTAACCTTTGATGCTGTTATATTTGAAAATAAAATTACATTGAATACTAATATTAATAAAAATATAATGATAAATGCTAATGAAGAAAGTATAAAAAAATTGTTTAATATTCTTATGGATAATGCCGTAAAATATACAAATAAAGAAGGTTGTATATCTGTCAACTTAGTTACAGATAAGTCTAAATCTAGGTTAATTATTAAAAATACTGGAGAAGGGATTCCCAAAGATAAATTAAATAAAATCTTTGAAAGGTTTTATAGGGCTGATGATTCTAGAGATAGAGAAACTGGTGGATATGGACTTGGTCTATCTATTGCAAAATCTATTGTTACCCAGCATAAAGGAAAAATTTATGCTTCTAGTAATTTAAATAAAGATGCTACTTTTACAGTAGATTTACCACTTTTTCCACAGTAAAAACATCATTTTCTCTCAATCAACCATCTTAATAGGTTGAAATTTACGATTTATCCATAAATTATAAATCCTTTTCATATAAAAAGACTGTATATAATTTGTATACAGTCTTTTTTAGTAATTTAATTATCAATCCTACTCATCTAACTCTTCATCTATATTGTATCTCATTAAATAAGTATCTGTTTTCGTACTTGTCCATGAGCCCTCACTTACTTGCTCCATAGGCATATGACTTATATCAACTGCATCATATATGGGATATTTTGAATTTAGTTTTTTTGTTGAATAATTAGCCAAGTCTACAATATATAAATTTTTATCATTTTCATAATAATTTTCTTCATTTTTATAAATAGCGGTGTAATAAGATGTATTTTCATATTTTTTAAACTTTGTATTACTCATTACATCTAAAAGTGTTTCAATATCCATATTATAATATCCCATTGAACTAAACATAAAAGTCTCATCTTCACTTTCATATGTTTTGCTTGTATTTATACTGTAGCTTTTGCCGTTTGTTGATATAAAATAAGTTTTATTATTTTGATCTTTTATAGTATAAGATAATCTCCTTATTTTATTATTTTTATTGTATTCTAAATCAAGGGATTCTACACTAGCTAAATCATCTATACTTAGTTCTTTTTTTATAACTTCATAATCACTTCTTAAACTTTTAATACTTATATTTTTTATAGGTATATTTCTATCTCTATATT
>NZ_JANKBY010000162.1:0-7815 GCF_024621905.1 Terrisporobacter muris | reverse complement strand
AAACATCATTCTTTACAAATATTCATAGTTTTTTGTATTAATTCATATACTTTTTTAAGATATTAATAGGAGTGATAAAAATGAAAATAACTCAAAATCAATATATAAATAAGTCTAAGTCAACTAAAAATATAGTTAACTCAGAAGTCCATTCACAACTTAATTATTCCTGTGATATTTCCAATGGGTATATACAAAGTAAAAACTTATCCTTATTTAATGGAGTTAGTGAAGAAATGGATTGTGGCGGAAATAGTACTTTTGAATATGCTTATTTTTTATTGTCTAACCCTAAAAAGTCCAACGTAAGCATTTATGTTAAAAACTCTATAATTACTAATTTATCCCCAAGCCCTATCATCTCCAAAGTATATTATTGTGTAGAAGATGTAGCTGGCAATTTAGATAGTTCAAACAATACAACTATAACAAATTCCAATTCAAGTGGAAGTATGCCTGCAGGCAGAATATTTTTTGGTAATGATGTTGAAAAAATATATGGTGTTTATGGTCAAAATCTAATTATACCGCCTTATAATATGTATACATCCAATGAGAATGGTGGCATAGTTATTTCTCCAGGCTTTAGTTATCTCTTTGAAATTAGCCCTGTTAAGGAAGAAATAACTTCAAACTTTGTCATGTCATTTTCATGGTGGGAAGAACCCATGTCCTCTTACTTGGACTAAGAAATTTTATAATTTTATAATTTTCCAAATAAAGAGACTCCTTTCTCTACAATAACTTAATTGTAAAGAAAGGAGCTTTTTATAAATCATATTTTACCTTAGAAAAATCAAACAGTTCATCTATGTCTGCACTTAAAATATATTTCATATACCCATCCTTTGTATCAGTATTATTTTTTCCTTTATAAATAATCCTTAGACTGTCATTATTGCTAGCATTGAAAATATTGAAAGCCAGTTCGTCACTTTCTTTGTAAAATAAATTCTTTTTATCATAATCACATCCAAAAACATATTTTATTCCATCTACTGGGCATGTGTTATTTTCAGTTATGCATATAATTTTATCTTCCTTTGGTTTTATATTCATTTTACTTATTATTGCTTCACAAGCCCTTATTCCAATGGCTAATCCTGGACATTCATGACCATGAAACTTAACAACTTCTTTCCATAATAAATTATTCATATTTCCTCCTAGATTTAATTTTATTTATTTTCTTCTTACTTTAGCTGCATTAGCATGAGCATATAATCCTTCTTCAACAGCTAAATCATGAGCCACTGGTGCCAGTGAGTTTACCGCTACTTGATTTAATCTTTGAGTAGTACATGTCTTTATAAATGTACCAACCCAAACTCCGCCTGTATATCTAGATGCTCTAAGAGTTGGTAAAGTATGATTTGTTCCTGATACATAATCTCCAAAAACCTCTGCTGATAATCCTCCTAAAAATAAAGATCCATAATTTATTAATTTATCAATTATTTCATCTTCATTTTTTAAGCTTACCTCCAAATGTTCTGGAGCATATTTATTACTAAGTTTCACTGCCTCATCTAAATTATCCACATATATTATTTCTCCATTATTTCTCCACGAAGATGATGCTATTTCTCTAGTAGGAAGGTCCTTTAAAATCTCATCTACTTTTTTACATACCTCTTCTCCTAAAATTTTATTTGTAGTAATTAAAATTCCTCTAGCACTGTAGTCATGTTCACATTGTGCTAAAACATCTGCTGCTATATAATCAGAGTTAGCTGTTTCATCTGCTATAATCAATACTTCGCTAGGTCCTGCTACAAAATCAATTCCCACACTTCCATAACATTGTCTTTTAGCTTCTGTTACATATTTATTTCCTGGACCTACTATAATATCTACTGGTTTTATACTTTCTGTTCCATAGGTAAAAGCGCCTATAGCTTGTACTCCTCCAACAGCATATATCTCATCTGCTCCTGCTATATCCATGGCAACTAAAGTTTTTGGATTTATAGAGCTACTATTTTTCATAGTTGGTGAACAAGCACAAATTCTTTTAACTCCTGCAACCTTTGCTGGAATAATTAACATTAATGCAGTAGAAAAAAGTGGATATCCTCCACCTGGCACATAAGCTAAAGCTGATTCTATAGGTATATGCTTTTGACCAAGTGTTACACCAGGATAAATTTCTTTTTCAAAGTTATTGTTAAAACTTTCTTTTTGAGCTTTAGCAAACTCTTCAATATTCTTTGATGCAACTTTAATATCTTCAATAAATTTTATATCTACTTGTTTATATGCCTTTACTATTTCATCCCTAGTAACTTTATAATTTGTTCGTGGATTTTTATCAAATTGTAAATTATACTTTCTAACCCCAATATCTTTATTAAGTCTTACTTCGTTTAATATTTCTCTTACTTGAACTTTCACTGTTTTTTCGGTTTCAATATTTTTAAACTGAGATTTTTTCAGAATTTCCATATGTATTCCTCCCATAACAACGGTATAATAAATCAAATATTTCCCTGTTTCGGTCTATATAAAAATAATCCTATCTATTTATATATTAGATGTCAACAATAATACAATTAATATAGTTTTTAAATTTAAAAAGAAGCCACTAAACTTAAATAAACCGCCTTTATACTTTTTAAATGTACAAGTGTAAAGGTGTTTTGTTTTTAATTAATTTATTATTAAATCTCTTTAACTATTAAATCTCCCATTTCTTTTGTTCCTATAACATTTCCTATTCCATTATATATATCCACAGTTCTATATCCTTTATTAATAACTTTTGTTACTGCACCTTCAATTTCTTTAGCTTCTTTTTCTAAAGAGAATGAATATCTAAGCATCATAGCTACGGATAATATTGTAGCTATGGGATTTACTATATTTTTTCCTGCAATATCAGGTGCACTTCCATGGATAGGCTCATACATTCCAAATTTATCATCTCTAAGTGATGCTGATGGCAGCATTCCTATGGAACCTGTTATCATTGAGGCTTCATCTGAAATAATATCTCCAAATATGTTATTAGTAACGATGGTATCAAATTGGCTAGGATCTTTTATTAATTGCATAGTTGCATTGTCTACATACATAAAATTCAGTTTAATTTCTTTATATTCTTCACTTAACTCATTCATTATTTTTCGCCAAAGTTTAGAGCTATCAAGTACATTTGCTTTGTCTACACAAGTTAATCTTTTTTTTCTAATTCTTGCAGTCTCAAAAGCTTTTTTCCCTATTCTTCTAATTTCATTTTCATCATACTTTTCCACATCATAAGCCACTTCTACATTATCTATAACTTCTGTTTTTCTATCACCAAAATAAATTCCACCAGTAAGTTCTCTAACTACTACAAAATCAATACCCTTTTCTACGATATCACGTCTTAAAGGAGAGGATTCTTTTATACTTTCATGCATAGTAGCAGGTCTTAAATTAACAAATAAATTGAGCCCCTGTCTTAAAGCCAAAAGACCTTTTTCTGGTCTAATGGAAGGTTCAATATTATCCCAGGCAGGTCCCCCAACTGCACCAAGCAAAACTGCATCACTTTTTTTACATTCATCTAAAGTTTCTTTTGGTAGAGGAGTCCCAAATTTATCTATGGCAACTCCTCCACCCAATACTTCTATACATTTAAAATTATGATTATATTTTTTGCCTATTTTATTTAGAACTTTTATTCCTTCATCTACAATTTCTGGTCCTACACCGTCACCTTTTATTACTGCTATTTTAAAGTCCATTATCTTTTCCCCCCAATTTTATATTTATCACTAATAATTTTAAAATTTAATTCTATTTTTATTTGATCATTGTTTTTTCAATAGACTTAATTAAGCCTCCATTTGAAATAATATTTTGCATAAACTCTGGAAAAGGTTCAGCTTTGTATTCTTCATTCTTACTTATATTTTTTATTATTCCACTATTAAAATCTATTTCCAGTTTATCTCCTTCTTCAATTTTCATAGCAGCTTCATCACATTCTAGAATAGGAAGCCCTATATTTATGGCATTTCTATAAAAAATTCTTGCAAAAGTAGAGGCTATAACACAAGATATTCCACTTTCTTTTATCGCTATTGGAGCATGCTCCCTTGATGAACCACATCCAAAGTTTTTATTTGCAACAATTATATCTCCTTCATTTACCTTTTTAGTAAAATCTTTGTCTATATCTTCCATACAATGAGATGCCAACTCTTTCATATCAGGTGTGTTCAGATATCTTGCTGGTATTATCACATCCGTATCTATATTATCTCCATATTTAAAAACTTTTCCATTTGCTAACATGTTGTATCTCCCCCTACTTCTTCACAAATTTCCTCTGGTGATGATATTTTTCCACTTATAGCCGATGCTGCTGCCACTGCTGGACTTGCCAAATAAATTTCTGACTTTACATGACCCATTCTTCCTACAAAGTTTCTATTCGTAGTTGATACTGCTCTTTCTCCCTGTGCCAATATTCCCATATGTCCTCCTAAACACGGTCCACAAGTTGGAGTTGATATAGCCGCTCCTGCTTTTACAAGTTCAGATATATATCCTTTTTCTATCGCCTCTAAATATATACTTTGAGTCCCTGGAAATACTATACATCTCACATCTTTAGCCACTTTTTTATTTTTCATAACTTCTGCCGCTATTTTTAAGTCATTTATTCTACCATTTGTACAAGAACCTATTACTACTTGATCTATTTTTATATCTTCAGTAATTTCATCTATGTTTTTTGTATTTTCAGGTAAGTGAGGAAAGGCTACTGTAGGTCTTAACTCACTTAAATCAACTTCTATGGTTTCATCATATATGGCATCTTCATCAGCTGCGAAAATTTGATGACTTTTATCTATAGTTTTACATTCATGATTTTTAATATAGCCTTTAGTAATATCATCTACTGGAAAAATTCCATTTTTAGCCCCTGCTTCTATTGCCATATTGCAAATAGTAAATCTATCATCCATGGTTAAGTGTTTTACACCATCTCCCACAAATTCCATAGACATATATCTAGCTCCATCCACTCCTATTTTACCTATAATGTGTAAAATAATATCCTTACCACTTATCCATTTTGATGGTTTATTTTTCAAAACAAATTTTATTGCTCCAGGAACTTTGAACCAAGCCTTCCCTGTGGCCATACCTGCTGCCATATCTGTTGAGCCTATTCCTGTAGAAAATGCTCCAAGTGCCCCATAAGTACAAGTATGGGAATCAGCTCCTATTACTACATCTCCTGCTGTTACTAATCCTTTTTCAGGAAGCAAACAGTGTTCTATCCCCATATCTCCCACATCAAAGTAATTTTTTATATTTTTACAGTTGGCAAAACTTCTCGCCACTTTACATTGTTCGGCACTTTTTATATCTTTGTTCGGAGTAAAGTGATCAAGAACTATAGCTACTTTACTACTATCAAATACTTTACTAACATTTAATTTTTCAAACTCCCTTATGGCAACAGGAGTTGTTATATCATTCCCAAGAACCAAGTCTAAATCAGCTTCTATTAATTGACCTTTTTTAACTTCTTTCAAATTAGCATGATCTGCTAAGATTTTTTGTGTCATTGTCATTCCCATTTTTATATCCCCCTATATTATAATCTTCATATAACTTTTGTTAATTGCATTCATTAATGCATTTATAGCTGCTGTATTTATATTTTCTGAAATTCCAACACCAAAATATGGTTCACCATCTTCTTCTATTTCCACATAAGCCACACCCTTAGCATGAGAACCATCACTCAAGGCATGTTCATGATAATTTTTAAAGCGATAATTTTTTAATTCCTTTTGTTTTAAAGCGTTATTGAAAGCATCTATTGGACCATTTCCCTCACCTTTAACTACATATTCTTCACCTTCAAAGTTGATTATAGCTTCAAGTTCTAAGATATTGTTTTCTGAGCAGTTTTTAATATCATATACATCTGAGTTTACTGAATTAATTCTATATTTTTTAAGTTTGTACGGCGTGTCAATATCTATATACCATTCATTAAATAAATCATAGATTTCTTGTGGCGATAATTCTTTTCCTCTCTTATCAGATGCTTGCTTGACAACTCGACCAAAGTATTTATGCATATTTTTAGGAATATTAAATCCAAATTCATTTTCCATAATATAAATTGCTCCACCCTTACCTGACTGAGAATTTATTCTTATAATTTCTGTATATTCTCTTCCTAAGTCGTGAGGATCAATTGGCAAGTATGGAACTTCCCATTCATAATTACCTCTTTTTTCTCTTTCAATCATACCTTTTCTTATGGCATCTTGATGTGAGCCAGAGAATGCACAAAATACCAAGTCTCCAGCATAAGGATGTCTTACATGAACATCAAGCTTTGTACACTTTTTATAAATATCTGTTATATCAGAAATATTACTAAAATCAAGTTCAGGATTCACGCCATTTGAATACATATTCATAGCAGTTGTAATTATATCTAAGTTTCCTGTTCTCTCCCCATTTCCAAATAAAGTTCCCTCTATTCTATCAGCTCCTGCTAAAATTCCTAGCTCACAAGCCGCCACAGAAGTTCCTCTATCATTATGAGGATGTAAACTTATGGTTACACATTCTCTATTTTTCACAGTTTCACTAAACCACTCAATTTGATCAGCATAAAGGTTTGGTGTTGTCATTTCTACTGTTGACGGTAAATTTATAATCATTTTATTTTCTTTTGTAGGCTGCCAAACATCCATAACAGCTTCACAAATTTCTAGTGCATAGTCCATTTCAGTTCCTGTAAAACTCTCTGGTGAATATTCATATTGAAAATTAGTTTCAGGATATTTCTTTGCTTCTCGGTTAAAAATTTCTGCCCCCTCAACCGCTATGTCTATAATCTCTTCTTTACTTTTATTAAATACCACATCTCTTTGAAGTATTGATGTAGAATTGTATAAATGAACAATTGCTTTTTTACACCCCTTTAAAGCTTCAAAGGTTTTTACAATTAAATGCTCCCTTGATTGTGTTAATACTTGAACTGTAACATCATCTGGTATTAAATCTTCCTCTATTAATCTTCTTAAAAAATCATATTCTGTTTGTGAAGCTGAAGGAAATCCTATTTCAATTTCTTTAAATCCAACTTCTATTAACATATTAAACATTTCCATTTTTTCAGATACACTCATTGGAATTGGTAGAGATTGATTCCCATCTCTTAAGTCTACAGAACACCAAATTGGTGCTTTAATTATTTCATTATCCGGCCATTTTCTATTCTTAAAATTTTTTGGCTGAAAATTTGGTCTTTTATATTTTTTACAATTAAAACTCATAACAAATTCCCCCTTATTTTTAAATAAAACTCCACTAGTTTTTAATTAATTTTGCATATTGTATTCAATGCTAAATTATAAATTTTATAAATTCATCTTCTTACATATCTCTAGAAATAAAAATAACCCCGTCTCTATATTTAGAGACGAGGTTTAACTCTCGCGGTACCACTCTAGTTAACTTAAATAAGTTCACTTTACAATAATCATAAAGATTATTTATCTTATAACGTAGATCTACGGTTTACTCCCTGTAAACAGCTCCTAGGCAAGTTCAGAACAATCCACTGCCAAATTCCACCCACCTTTGGCTCTCTATAAGCTTCAAAATTCTTACTACTCCTATTCTTAGCTTTCTAATTATTTAACTTATTAGTAGTAATAATATACGAGACTTAATCTTACGTCAATATATTTTTCAAAATTTTCTAAATATTTTATTTATAATTTACTTCAAGACTTCAAAAAACATTTCAATTCTTACATTTATTTATGCTTAAGGTAATTAATA
>NZ_JANKBY010000161.1:0-7823 GCF_024621905.1 Terrisporobacter muris | reverse complement strand
AAAGATGTTAATAATTATATAAATAAAAATATTGAAAATTCATCTATTGAGGATATTATAAAAAATATGATATTTAGAAATGAAAAAACTTATAACTATTTAATGGATAAATCCATAAAAGATATAATAAGTGAAAAATCATTTTTAAATATACAAAATAGCATTAAAACAGATAAGTTTATGAATATCGTTCTTTTAAGTTTAAAAGAACAATTAAATAATTATTTACAAGATTACTTAGGTAAAGAATTTTCAGAAGAAAAGAGATTTCATGAGTTATTCGAGGGCAGAGTAAAAGAAAGTCTGGATAATGATATAGATAAGATTACAGAGATGGCTAGTGAAAAATTAATAGGTTATATGAAGGATAATAATGATTTAATAGCTTCTATGGTAATAAAAATTGTAAGAAAAAATCTTAACTTCTTTGTAAAAATGGCATATGATTTTGCAGATGGAGATGGGCTTGTAAAGGATGTTGTTGGAACTGTAATTAATAATAAAATAGAGAATTTAATAGTTGAAGATAAAGATAAATTATCTGCAATTTTATATAACTATTTAGAAAGAGAGATATACCCAAGTAAGGTTGAAGACTTAGGGCTAAAATATACAGAAATCAATATAAGTTTATTATTAGATAGGTTAATTTTTGCATTGAAACAAAACGAAGATTTTAAAGTAAATATGAACAATACATCAGATTTAATTATTAATAGTATTTGTGAAATAAAAGTTGAAAATATAACTGAAATAGCTGGAGTAACTAATATACAACAAGCTTATGGTAAGTATAAAGAAATAATTAATACAGTTTCAAATGATATTGTTAATAACTTAAATAATAATAAAGAGGCAACTAATGAACTTATAAGTGGATTAATAGAAGAAAAAGTAATGAAGTATTTTTATTCTATTAATTTAGTGGAGATATCATGGGAACTAAATAAAGATGATGTAACATATATGGTAGATAACCTGTTAGAAATAATTAATAGTAGTGAAGTTTTAAATTATCATGTATTACAAATATGTAGAAGTGTTTATATTTCATCAATAAGAGATACAAAATTAGATTCTATGTTGAATAAAGATATTTTGAATACAGATATGTATAATACTTTAAATTTAGTTTTTGAAAATAAAGACTTTAATGATAAGAGTAGAGTTGTTGTAGAGTCTATTATAGATACATTCTTAGATGATAAGTTAAGTTTTATTTCAGAAGAGTTTAAACTTTATATGTCGGATAATATTATAGATTCTGGACTTAATACAATAGAAAAAAATATAATACCTATGTTAAGAAGTTTAGACCTTCAAAGCATAACATTAGAAGAAGTAGATAAAATGCATCCTAAAAAAATCCATGAGTTATTTAAATCTTTTGCAGGAGATTTCTTTATAAAACTTTATATCTATGGAGCTTTTGGTTTAATATTTGGAGTAAATGTGTATTTATCAATAGTACTATTTATAATAGATCTAATATATACAAAAAAAATTGATTCAAAAGTTGAGGAATCTCAATATAAATTATTTAGAGAATAGAAAAAATACTTATAGGTTAATGCCTATAAGTATTTTTTTGTAAAATAAATGGATAAAATTTATAAAATTCCTAAATATAATAAGGAATTATATTTAGGAGGGACTTTAATGAAGGACTTAAAAAATTTTATAAAACCGGTTTTATTCTTAACCCTAGGGTTATTATTATTATCCTTAGTAAGGAATGTTGATTTTACAACTATGATGACAAAAATACAAAATAATATCCAAGAAGGATTACAAGTTGTAAAAGTTACAGATGAGAAGTCAGAAATTAATGATGAAAACTTAACAATTAAGTTTAAAGTACCTAGTATACATTACGATAACAAAGATGTTGAGAAAAGCATTAATTCTTATATCAAAAAGAATATAAAAGAATATATTAATGTTCAAAGACAAATAAATAAAATGAATACATATAGTGAAAAAAGAGCTATAAATATTAGTTATAGCGTAGTATTTGAAGATGAAAATATAATAAATATAATTATAGAAAAAAATACAACATGGGGAGAAAAAGACTATAGATTAGAAAAAGATAGCTATGTTTTTAATCTAAAGAGTGGAGAAAGAGTTTATTTAGATGAATTTTTAAAAGGAAATGAAGATTATAGTAGAGTTATAACTGAAACTATTCAAAAAGGAATAACTGAAAAACATCCACTATATAGCAATTTGAATATTGATAAAAATACAAATTATTATATAGAAGATAGATATATCAATATTTATTTTAATCCATATAAACAAAGTCAAGATGATACCCAATATGAATTTAAAATACCTTATGATGTATTTAAGAACAAAATAGAGGCATTTAATAATTTTTTTTTTAGCTTCTGTTAATAAGGAGGTACTAAAAAAGCAAAATAAATATTTAAAAAGTACTCTTGAAATACCTATTATAAATAGTGGAAACTCACAAATAGATGATAAAGTTAATCAAAAAATAAAAGAAGATATTTTGAAATTTTATGAGGACTCCTTGAAAGAAGCACAAAGTTTTTTAGAGGATTTTGAATTAGATGAAAGTAATTTTGTTGCCGATGCATCTTTTGAAGTGAAAAAAAATACGCCTAATGCAATTAGTATTCTTGTTAAATATTATAAATATAGTGGTGGCGCCCATGGTTATTATGAATATGTACCATATAATATTGATTTAAGAAGTGGAAATAACTTATCGCTTAAGGAACTTTTTAAAACGGAAGTAGACTATAAGATAATTATAGATAAAGAAATAGAAAAACAAATTAAAGAATTAGGCAAGAAGGATAAGGACTTAGATAAGATTTATGATTTTTATGGAATAAAAGAAAATCAAAAATTCTATCTAGAAGATGACAATATAGTAATATATTTTGATTTATATGATATAGCACCTTATGCTGCGGGAATTCCGGAATTTCCGATAATTATAGAAAATATAAAAAAACAAATTAAAGAAGATTATCTAGATATGGTTATATAAAAAATACTATCAGAAGAATTCTGATAGTATTTTTTATATATTAAATTACAGGATTTAAAGAAGCTATTTTTGTAGTTGCTACGTAAATTCTAGAAATTGCATACCATGTTTTAAAATCAACTACACCTGTTTGAGGTAAGTTAAAAACTTCTTGGAACTTCTTCACAGCTTTTTCTGTTGAAGGTCCAAAAATTCCATCCTCAGCAACTTTTTCAATTGCTGGATAAGAGTTAGAGATAGCATTTAATTGATTTTGTATGGTTTTAACGTAAGAATTGTTAGATCCTAGTTGTAGTGTAAAACCAGGAAAAGAAACGGGTACACCGCTGACAACATTAGCCTGTGCAAAAGTTATATTATCACCATAAAAGTATTTTAAAATTTCTTCATAATTCATGCCTTGATCACCTAAGTCTTTGCTTCCCCACTGTGTCATTTGATCAGGACATTGAGATTTTTTACCGTCACAATATTGTGCAAGTAGTGGTTGTCTTGCTGTAGGAGGTCTTCTAATGAATGTATTAAATATGTCATCTACAATTACACTTATATTATCAAAAACATTTCTGTTATGAATATATTTGTGGTCATATGCTGTAGATGAAGTTATTGTAAATTGATAACCTTTGTTTCTATACCACTCTGTAAAAACTCTGTTTAGTGTGAAAGATATTATAGCTATAACATTTGCATAAATAGTTTGCTCAGGCCATGTGGAATAAATTTCTGATGATGCTACATTTTTTATATAATCTCTAAAAGGAATCCAATAATTTTCTGCACTGGTATCTTCAGGTAAGCCATCATGAACTACTATAAACTCTGGAACTACTGGTTCGTCTAAGACAACAAACCCTGTTGGAGGAGGTAATGGTTTCAAACTACTTTCAGGTATTTTAGGAGGATAATTTCCCCAAAGTGTATGAGCAGAAATATCATATATAGTATTTTGTTGTCTCTTTTTATTATTTCTTCTAGTTTGCTGAGTTGGTCTACCAACAGGAACATTTTGTAATGCTTCTACAATAGGTAAAATTTGAGTACCTTTTATTAATACAGGTTCAAATCCTTGGGATATAACCTCTACAATGTATTCGCTGTAAGGTTTAACTGTAGATGCTGGATCTAAAGAGTACTGAACATCAGGTGCAGGCAAGGTTAAACCTCTTACTTGACCGGATTCATCAGTTTTTAAGTTTTCAAACACAATACCAGTACTATTTTGTTGATCATCCATACCATATATATTTATGGTAGCATCTTCTATTGGTCTATTTGTTGAAAAATTTATAACACTAACCGTTAAAAAACCGTCTTGCATATAATCACCCCTTTTAATTTAACTAGGCTGTAAATACTCTAGTTTATTCTATGAAAAATATTTTATTTTGTTAAGCAATAAAGTGTTAAAATACAAATATTAAAATTATTTACTAATGGAGATAATAAGTAGTAGATATAAATATCTAAATATTAATATATATGCAAAGAAAGGTTATATTAAAATATGAAAATTTACATATTAATTCTAGCCATACTGCCAGTAAGTATTTTTGTAGGTTGGATTTATTTTAAAGACAGATATGAAAAAGAACCACCGATTAAATTAATAGAATATTTTTTGCTTGGAATTTTAGTAAGCATTTTGGCAATAGTTTTGGAATTGTACTTTAGTAAACTAAATATATTTTCAGGTACAATAGGAGCTCTATACACAGCTTTTTTTGTGGCAGCATTTACAGAAGAAGGACTAAAGTCTATAATATTAATACCTATTTTATTAAAGGATAAAGATTTTAATGAAAAATTAGATGGAATAATCTACTCTATATTTTTATCATTAGGATTTGCCACAATAGAAAATATTATATATTTAATGAGAGAAAGGTTAGATTTATCTTTTGAGTTAGGAATAACTAGAGGGCTGATTTCTATACCATCTCATATAATGTTTGCAATTACTATGGGGTATTATATTTCGAAGTATAAATTTGCTAAGGACGATGATAAAAAAAACAAATATCTAATTTATGCAATAATTATGCCAATATTACTTCATGGAGTTTTTGATTTTATCTTGATGATAGGATATAGATGGGCTATTATAGTTTTTATAGTGTATATAATATTCTTATGGAAAATTAATTTAGACAAATTAGATAAATACACACTATATTCAAAGATAAGGTTTTACAAGAGAAAAAATAAAAGTAGAAAGGGAGATAAAATTGACTGATATCTCTTGAGCGTAGGAAGGATTCTATTATAATGAAAGTATAAATAGATCAAGTAAAAACCATCTTCATATTATTACTTAATAGAATGTCAATCTATACAAAGGGTAATAATAAGAGACGGACTTGAAATGTTAAAAAAGATAGTGTTTTAGTATACTCAACATGTACTTTTGCTAAATAAGAAAATGAAACTAATAGAATTAAAAAATCACTATCCAAAAGGTATTAGAATTAACTATACTTAAATTGTTGTGAGTGTAACATATTATAAACAATTACATATTATTGAGGAGATGATATTTTGAGTGAAAAAGTAAAAAAAGAGATTTTTGAGTGGGTTAAGGTATTTGCATTAGCGATAGTTTTTGCTTTTATAATAACACAATTCATAAAACCAACATTAGTAAGAGGAGATTCTATGTATTCTACCTTAGAAGAAGGAGATTACTTAATTATAAATAGGATGTCTTATAAATTTAAAGAGCCTGAACGTGGTGATATTATTGTATTTGAATCTGATTTACAACAAGATGATGGAAGTAGCAAAGACTTAGTAAAAAGAGTAATAGGAGTAAGTGGAGATACAGTTAAGATAGAAAATTCTAAAGTATATGTTAATGGAGAAGAATTAGTTGAACCTTATATACATAATGAAGTCACAGAAGGTGATATAGATACTGTTGTTCCAGAAAATTCTGTATTTGTATTAGGAGATAATAGAGAAATAAGTTTAGATAGTAGATATTCTAGTGTAGGATTTATTAATAACTCAGATATATTAGGAAAAGTTTTTGTTAGGTTATATCCTTTTAATAAGATAGGTTTATTAGGATAATAATAATCGTAAAGGGGTAGTTCAAAATGAGACGATTAAATTTAACTATAGAAAATGAAAAAAAAATATTTTTGATAGAGGATAATTCACCAGGTATAAGATTGCAAGATATTGCTTATGAAATAGAGGATAATTATGACGGATATATTGCCTTAGCATCTATAAATAATAAATTACAGGAATTAACAAATTTTGTATCTGATGATTGTACTATTAAATTTTTAGATACTAATAATAGTGATGGACATAGAGTATATTTAAGATCTTTAACGCTTATTTTCATAATGGCATGTGAAGAACTTTATGAAAATTGTAAAGTTAGTATAGAACACTCTCTATCTAATGGTTTATATTGTGAGGTTCATACAGATAAAATACTGAATGAAGAAGATAAAAATGATATTAAATTAAAAATGCAAGAAATTATTGATTCAGACTATGAAATTGAAAAAACAATTGTAACTAAAAATGAAGCTATCAATTTTTTCAATAAGCATAACATGAGGAATAAAGCTGAATTATTAAAATATAAAGAACATGATGATATAAAGATTTATAAATGTAATAATCATGTTGATCATTTTTATGGGCATATGCTGCCATCTACAGGATACTTAAAAACATTTGATATATTAAAGTATGAAGGTGGGTTTATATTGCTTGGACCTAGAGAAGATGATAAATCTAAAGTTAGAGAGTTTGTTTCTCAGCCTAAGTTATCTAACATTTATTTGGAAATGGAAAAGTGGTCTACATTGATGGGGGTAGATACAGTATTATCTTTAAATAAAGTAATAGAAAATGGATCATATGGAGAGTTGATACGAATAGTAGAAGCTTTACAAGAAAAAAAACTAGGACAAATAGCAGATATAATTAAGCAAGAAAATAAAAGAATAATATTAATCGCAGCCCCTTCATCATCTGGGAAAACTAGTTTTGCCCATAGATTATCCGTACACCTAAAAGTAAATAATTTACAACCTATATCAATTTCCTTAGATGACTATTTTGTAGACAGGGAAAAAACGCCTTTAGATGAGTTTGGTAATTATGATTTTGAATCAATTTATGCAATAGATTTAAATAGATTTAATAAGGACTTAAGTGATTTATTAGAAGGAAAAGAAGTAATTATTCCAAAATTTAATTTTAAATCAGGAAAAAGTGAAGAAGGTAAAAAGCTTAAAATAGAAAAAAACCAACCAATAATATTAGAAGGTATTCATGGATTAAATCCAATTTTAACATCTTCAATACCAGATAAGGAGAAGTTTAAAATTTATCTTAGTGTTTTAACTCAATTAAATTTAGATGAGCATAATAGGATACCTACTACAGATTTACGGTTAATAAGACGTATTGTAAGAGATAATCAGTTTAGAGGACATGATGCTACAAGAACTATACTAACTTGGGATTCTGTAAGAAGAGGAGAAAAGCAAAATATATTTCCTTATCAAGAGGAAGCTGATGTGATTTTTAACTCATCATGTGTGTATGAATTAGCTATATTAAAGTCTTATGTGAAGCCTTTATTAGAAAGTATAGACTCAACTAGTAAAGCTTATAGTGAAGCGAACCGATTATTAAAATTTCTTCAATATTTTGTAGAACTTAAAGATATATCAGATTTACCACCTACATCAATAATTAGAGAGTTTATAGGTGGAAGTAAAATAGTAGATTAAACGAACTTTATTGTTCGTTTTTTATTTTTATAATA
>NZ_JANKBY010000160.1:0-7937 GCF_024621905.1 Terrisporobacter muris | reverse complement strand
AAAAAACAACAAGTGAATATGTAGGTAGAGGTGCAGTGTTTATCAGTATTAACAATGAGGTAGCACGATGATTTGTTAAGAAAGGAAATATTGCCGAAGCATATAACTGAGGCTTTAAGGTTATATAGCTGGGTGTATATAGAATATATATGCAACTGTCACTAATTTTAGTGTTGAGCTATCATTGAGAAGAACTATATTATTTTTTAGTATGTAATTATAACCTTGATGAAGCCATCAAGGTTTTTTTATTATAAAAAATGGCAAAACCCTAAAATATTCACAATCATCACATAGGGGGAAATAAAATGAGAAAAAGAAATGTAAGATTATTATTAATAACGACGATGTTGATTTTAATGTCGAGTGTATGCAGTTTTGCAGCTGAACAAGATATAGCTGTAATAAATGCAGAGAAGTATGGAGTATTAACTCTACTTCCACCATTAGTAGCTATTATTTTAGCTTTTATAACTAAAAATGTTATAGTATCTTTAGTTATTGGTGTAATGTCAGGTGGATTTTTATTAAACTTAAATGGCATAAATGTATTTTCAGCATTATTTAGTTCATTTTTAGATTTAGTTGATAGAGCTGTGGGAGCATTGGCTGATCCATGGAATGCAGGGATTATACTTCAAGTTTTAGCAATAGGTGGAGTAATAAACTTAGTTGCTAAAATGGGTGGAGCAAAAGCTATAGCTGAAGCTTTAGCAAAAAGGGCAAAATCTCCAAGAAGTGCTCAATTAATAACTTGGATAGCAGGTTTATTTGTATTTTTTGATGATTATGCAAACTCTTTAATAATAGGACCAATGATGAGACCTGTCACTGATAAAATGAAAATTTCAAGAGAAAGATTAGCTTTCGTGATAGATGCAACAGCAGCACCAGTTGCAGGTATAGCAATAATATCAACATGGATAGGTTTAGAAGTAGGACTAATTGGAGATGGATTTAATGCAATAGGAGTTAATGCCAATGCATTTAGTGTATTTTTAAATACTATACCATATAGATTTTACAATATATTAATACTTGGGTTCATAGTTATAACAGCAGTTTTACTAAAAGATTTTGGACCGATGAGAGAAGCAGAATTAAGAGCTAGAAGAGGAGAAACAAATTTAATTTCTAATAAAGATATAGATGAAAAAATAAGTAATGAGCATAGTGATTTAGAGCCATTACCAGGTGTTAAATTAAATATATGGAATGCTATAATACCAATAGGAATATTAATAGTTGGATCATTATTTGCATTTTATTACAGTGGATATACTACAATAATAGGTGGAAAAGATACAAGTTTAATTCAAATATTCAATGATTCACCATTATCATTTGTAGCAATAAGAGAAGCATTTTCTAATGCAGATGCATCAGTAGCCCTATTTCAATCTGCTTTATTTGCAGGTGTGATTGCCATAGCTATGGGTGTTGGTAAAAAAATATTTACAGTATCACAAGGATTAGAAATGTGGGTAGATGGAATGAAAACCTTAGTTATTACTTGTGTAATACTAATATGTGCATGGTCACTTTCATCAGTAATAAAAGAGCTTGGAACAGCAAGATATTTAATACAGCTATTATCAGGTTCTGTACCAGCATTTTTATTACCAAGTATAATATTTATATTAGGTGGAATAATTTCATTTGCAACAGGAACATCTTATGGAACAATGGGAATATTGATGCCACTTACTATACCTCTTGCTCACTCAATAAGTCCTGAAATGTCTTATATAATAGTTTGCATAAGTGCTGTACTTACAGGTTCTATATTTGGAGATCACTGTTCTCCTATATCAGATACAACAATACTTTCTTCAATGGGAGCTGGATGTAATCACATAGATCATGTAAGAACACAAATGCCATATGCTTTATTTGTAGGAAGTATAGCCATATTATTTGGATATATACCAGCAGGATTTGGACTTCCAATTTATTTAATAATTCCATTAGCTTTTGTGGCAATGTTTATAGGAATACAAATATTTGGAAAAAGTGTAGATATAGATGAAAAAGAAGAAAGCTTAATAGCTTAATATATTATATAAATCCCTTTAAATTATTGTATATAGAATAATTTAAAGGGATTTTTTTGTTTAACATAAATGTTACAAAATTTAGGGTTTATGTGTAAAAATATAGAGATGATTTATCTAAAAAATTAATAACTTAATATTTTACTAATATACTTACTCTTCTAGGAAAAACTATATAGTATAGTTAATAGTAATATTTAAAGGAGAATATATATATGAATAATAATTTTTCAATGAGAACAAATTTACTCATAGGTGAAGAAGGAATGAACAAACTAAAAAATTCCCGTGTTCTTATAATAGGAGTAGGAGGAGTGGGAAGTTTTTGTGTAGAAGCATTAGTAAGAGCTGGCATAGGAAATATAACAATAGTAGACTATGCAAAAGTTGAAGAAAGTGATTTTAATAGACAATTACCAGGATTGATTTCTAATTTAAATAAAGATAAGGTTAAAGTAGTAAAAGATAGATTAATAGATATAAATAAAGATTTGAACATAAAAGAATTTAGTTGTGTTTTTAATGAGGAAAGTAGTGATAAAATATTTAGTGAAAATTATGACTATGTTGTAGATGCCATAGATATGGTTTCTTCAAAACTTCATTTAATTCAGTTATGTATAAACAAAAACATACCTATAATTAGTTCCATGGGAATGGGGAATAAATTAGACCCAACAAAAATAGAAATTAATGATATTTCAAAAACTCATACGTGTCCATTGGCTAAAGTAATGAGAAAAGAGCTCAGAAATAGAGGTATAGAGCATTTGAAAGTCGTATTTTCCACTGAACAACCACTAGAGCTTAAAGAAAAAATATCAAATGGTCATAGAATATTACCTGGAAGTATTTCATTTATGTCTTCATGTGGAGGATTAATAATGGCATCACAAGTTATAAAAGATTTGTTAGATATAAAATGATTTGAAATACAAAACAAAAACAGTAATAATTTCAATTGTTATGGAAATTATTACTATTTTTACTTAACTAACTATAAAGTATGTTTTTATGCAGGGATATAATACTAATTTTATTTATTTTTTATCTCTCTTTTAGTAAAAAGTTTGTATATTTTATTTTTATAATAATCCAGATAGATACAGTAGCATAGATGACAAATAGGCACTATATATAAAAAAATAGCATAAGGGATAAACTTGTAGCTATTTATACCTAAAACTGAAGTAGGAATAAGTGCAGCAATACACCATGGAACTAGCGCAGAGGTAACAATGGCAGAATTAGAAAATTCCATGGCTATATCTTCATTTTTTAAATCTTTATAAGTATCCCTAAGTATTTCTATAGTTAAAATAAAAGCTATTGTTTGACTACACCCGATACTAGATATGATTAAGCCAAGAAATAAAGTTATTAAAAATAATCTGCTTCGATTCAATTTTATCTGTTGTAAATATTTTTCAAGACCAGCAAAAATATTTAAACCACTAAAAAAACCTGTTAAACAACAAGAAATAATAATTATGTAACAAGTTTTAAGCATTGAAATAATACCTCCACCCTTAATTATATTTGATAAAGATGAAGAAGTTTTATATCCGAATATAATATGATTAAACAAATCTAATATATTAGTTTTTTGAATAATAAAGCAAATTAATATGGAAGTTATAACACTTATAGTTATCGATTTAGTAATTGGTATTTTATTTAATGACAAAATAAGGATTATAATAGCAGGTATTAATAAAATAGGACTTATATGAAAATCTTTATACAAAGCTAAACTTAGTGAGTTATCAATAAAAGTTAAAGGATTTATTAAAGAAAATAATAGATAAAAAATAATGCTTATAATAGTTGGAATAATTCCGAAGATAAATACTTTTTTTACATAATTAAATAATTCAACTTTAGTCAAATTACAAAGAAGAAGTAGACTAGAAGATAAAGGTGAACATCTATCACCCAAGTATGCTCCAGACATTATTGCTCCTCCAACTAAATTTAAATTAAGATTAGATGCCCCAGCAATAATAATAAGAGGTATACCCACGGAGCTTATAGTACCAAAAGAAGTTCCAATTAAAAAGGATGTTATAGCTGGAATTAGAAAACAAAATAAAATGAATAAATTAGGATTAATATATTTTAATGAATAGTAGACTATAGCAGGGATTGTGCCACAACATAGCCAAGCACTTATTAAAACAGAAATTAATAATAAGATTTCTATGATAGGTAAAGATCTTTTGGACTCAAATGCATATAGCTTAAGAAGGTCTTTTACAGTTTTGCTTCTTTTTACACCAACTAAAGAAAATAGAATTAAAGAAATAGTCAATCCATATCCAAGAAAAATATTATTAAATACGCTGTATATTAACATGATAATCGTAAGTATAATAATTAAAAAAATACTCATACAATCACCCCCAGGGATTTATCATTATAATAAGATTATAGAGAAAAATTTCAGAAATATAAATTAAATATAAAAATATTTATAATGATAAATAAAAAGGTTAAAACAAATACTTGCCAAATAATGGAATATAGCTTATACTCATAACTATAAAGTGAATATTTAAGGTAGAGGTGCGATTTTTATTAGTAACGATAAGGAGTTAAGCAACGTTGAATTATTGTGAAAGGGAACATCGCCGAAGCATATAACTGAAGCTTTAAGGTTATTTAGCTGGGGATATATATAATATGTATATCACTGTCACTAAGAAATTAGTGGTGAGCTATCAAATGGATTTATAATTTAGTATAATTATGACCTTGATGCTCTTACATCAAGGTCTTTTTTAATTAGAGAAAATAGCCCTTATAATATTCACTATAAAATATTAGGGGGAAAAGAAAATGAAAAGAAGAAATTTGAGATTAGTTTTAATGACAACCATGCTATTCATAATGACAACGGCTCTATCATTTGCAGAAGAAGTTGATGTTGCAGCAGAAAATGCAGCTAAATTTGGAATATGGACTTTAATACCACCATTAGTTGCTATATCACTTGCTTTTATAACTAAAAATGTTATAGTATCTTTAGTTATAGGGATTATGTCAGGAGGATTTATATTAAATATAACAGGAAATAATCCTTTTATGGCAATATTTTATTCATTCCTGGATTTAATTCAAAGAGCAGTTGATTCTTTGGCAGATCCATGGAATGCAGGTATAATTCTTCAGGTCTTAGCAATTGGGGGAGTTATAAATCTAGTTGGAAAAATGGGTGGTGCAAAAGCCATAGCTGAAGCCTTATCAAAAAGAGCAAAAACAGCAAAAAGTGCTCAAATAATGACTTGGTTTGCAGGATTATTTGTATTTTTTGATGACTATGCTAATTCATTAATAATAGGGCCTATGATGAGACCTGTTACAGATAAAATGAAAGTATCAAGAGAAAGATTAGCCTTTATAATAGATGCAACAGCAGCGCCAGTTGCAGGTATAGCAATAATATCAACATGGATAGGCCTTGAGATTGGACTAATAGGAGATGCATTTTCATCTATTGGAGTTGAGGCAAATGCTTTTGGAGTATTTTTAAATACAATTCCATTTAGATTTTACAACATATTAATATTAGGATTCATAGTAATGACAGCATTACTTTTAAAAGATTTTGGTCCTATGAGAAAAGCAGAATTAGAGTGTAGAAGGGGAAGTCAAAATCTTACTTCAAATGAAGAAGTAAATAGACAATTAAGTAAACATGATGACTTAGAACCATTACCGGGTGTAAAACTTAGTGTATGGAATGCGATAATACCAATAGGAGCATTAATAGTTGGAGCATTATTTGCTTTTTATTACAGTGGATATACAGCAATAATGGGTGGAGAAGATAGTGCAGTAATTCAAATCATGCAAAATTCACCAGCATCATTTAATGGGATAAAAGAAGCTTTCTCAAATGCAGATGCATCAGTAGCTTTATTCCAGTCAGCTTTATTTGCAGGAATAGTAGCAATGGTTATGGGTGTAGCTAAAAAAATATTTACAGTATCAGAAGCTTTAGATGTATGGGTAGATGGTATGAAGACATTAGTAATAACAGGTGTAATATTAATATGTGCATGGTCGCTTTCATCAGTAATAAAAGAGTTAGGAACAGCAAAATATTTAATTACATTATTATCAGGTTCTCTACCACCATTTATAGTACCAAGCTTAATATTTGTGCTTGGAGCAATAATATCATTTGCAACAGGAACTTCTTATGGAACAATGGGAATACTTATGCCACTTGCTATACCACTTGCATATTCAATAAATCCAGATATGTCTTATGTAATAGTTGCAACATCAGCAGTATTAACAGGAGCTATATTTGGAGATCACTGTTCACCAATATCAGATACAACAATACTTTCATCCATGGGAGCTGGATGTAATCATATAGATCATGTTAGAACGCAAATGCCTTACTCAATATTTGTGGGAGTTATTACCATAGTGTTTGGATATATACCAGCAGGATTTGGATTACCTGTTTATCTAGTTTTACCATTAGCATTTGTAGCAATGTTTATAGGAATTCAATTACTTGGTAAGAGTGTAGAGGTTGAAGATATACAAGGAAATGAAGTGTTAGATAACTAATATTTATAAAAGACTTAAATGATGTATTTAAGTCTTTTTTTATGTAAATAATAAGTTATAGAGTTTGTAAAAGGAGAAATTGCTATGGCTTATGTAAATTTTAAAGAAGAAAATTATAAACTAAAAATTCAATTGGAAAAAAGAAAAAAGAATAATGAAAAAAATTATAGTTATATACTTAAACACAAAAAAGAGATGACTGATTATAATCCTGATGATAGATATAGTTATGAAACTATAGAAAATGAATTTATTGGTAAAAAAGGTATATTAGATGAAAAAGATTATTATAACATTTCTAATAGTGATATAGTGTGTGCAAATTTTAAAGATTGTACTTTTGCAAATGTTAAATTTATCAATTGTAGAATAATAGGTTGTAAATTTTATGATTGTAAATTTATATTAGGTGGTGTAATTTTTGAAAATTGTATATTTATCATGGAGGATAGCATACAGTCTCCATCATTGAATAATAAAACAAATTATTCTTGTGAATTTTATAACTGTGAGTTTTACAGTAAATTTAAAAACTCAGATTTATCATATGCAATATTTGAAAACTGTTTAATAAAAAATACTTCATTCGAAATATGTATGATGAAAAGTGTTATTATAAATAAATGTGAATTAAATAAAATAACAATTTCTGATAGTGATTTAAGCGGACTTAAAACACATAAATGTTATATTGTAGATTTTGAATTTGATGATAAATATAAAACAAAATTGGACGAAAAAACATTTTTTGATAAATTAGTGGAAATAAAAAAAGATAGACAAGAATATGAAGGATTGTATATGACTTATGAGACTATAGCAGATAAATTTAAAGAAAATACTTTAGATAATAATTTTGGTGAATATTATTATTTATGCAAAAAAACTGAAAGTAAAACTCTTGATCCGCTACCAAAGATGGCGTCATTTTTGTATAGAGCATTTTGTGGATATGGAGAAAGACCTTTTAATGCACTATTTGTAGGTATATTTTTAATAGTTCTATTTGCATTTTTATATTTATTTATCGGAGTAGATATTGATAATAATTATATTGTTTATAATTTAGAAACATTAAAAAACTTTAATTTTGTACAATTTATTGAAGATTATAACGAATCACTGGCACTAAGTTCAGGTATATTTTTAGGTGTAGGAGGATATAGTTGTGAGCCAGTTCAATCATCACTATTATTGTCTAATGTCGAAATGATCTTAGGGACAGTAACTGTGGGCGTTGGAATAGGAGCTATAGTAAGAAAAATTATAAGATAATATTTTCAAAAAAAAAGGAAA